>NZ_JBFAJA010000006.1:0-113088 GCF_040654975.1 Dactylosporangium sp. NPDC050588
TCTCACCCGCACCCCAATGCGCCGCTCCGCGACGCACTGCCCGCGCCGAGACGCGAGGCAGGGCAAGCGGCGCCTGCGCGCCGCATCCGGTGGTCGCCCGCCGCCGTGGCTGGGGCACAGCATCGGCATCTTGCGCTAACACCACGCAAATCCGAAATATCAGGTGTGGGAGGCCTCGCTCTGCCTTGCGGTGCCTCGCCGGTCGCGTCCACGGGGCGAATCGCCTACTTGGGCGTGATGTGGCGAATGGAATTGGCCACCGCTAGATCCTTCAAACGGCGAAGTAACGAAGGAGAGATCAAGCGATGGCCGCACCTCCGAAGGTAGGCGGTGCCACGTTCCTGCGTGAGCACTTGGAGTCCGCGGCACCCGCGCGATGGCGAAGATCTTCGCCGAAGCACTCATATCCGCCGAGGCCGACGCGCTGTGCGGCGCGGGCTACGGCGAACGCAGCGACGCACGCGTCGACTTTCGTAACGGATACCGGCGCCGGGGCTGGGACATCCGCGCCTTCACCGTGGAGCTCGCGATGTCGAAGCTGCGGCAGGGCTAATACGTTTCGGACTGGCCGCCCCGCGCCGAATCAGGCATTGACCAGCCTCGTAGGGACAGCGGGGGACATCACGAACCTGTCGAAGTCGTAGGTGTCGGAGACGGCGGCGAATCTGGACGCGCAGGCCGAGGCGTTCCGTCTCCGGCCCCCTCGACGCAGCCCATTACGCGTTGTGTGGACGGACGCGCTCGTGATCAAGGTCCGCGAACCCGGCGAGTCGGTGCGGGGGATCGCGGCTCAGTCGGGTCGGGTGGCGTCGACGGTGGCCCGGGAGGTCTTGAACCGCTCGAACCATCGGTTGTCTGGGCTGAGGCGGCCGGGTCTGGTGTAACCGGGCGGTGCGGACGCAGGCGTCGTCGGACGCGTGCCCGGCCCGGTCCAAGGGCGGGCACGCTTACCAAACGTTGGGTGGCTTGTCAGGCGCGGTGTAATTCGATGACCGAGATGTCCGGTGGGGCGCCGAAGCGGACCGGGGGGCCCCAGAAGCCGGCGCCGCGGGTGACATAGACCTGGGTGCCGTCGACGGTGCCGAGGCCGGACACCACGGGGGCCTCCAGGCCCACCAGCAGGTTGAAGGGCACCATCTGGCCGCCGTGGGTGTGGCCCGACAGCTGCAGGTCGACGCCGTGCTTGGCGGCGTCGTGGGCCTGGACCGGCTGGTGGGCGAGCAGCACGACCGGGCGCGAGGCGTCGCGGCCGTCGAGGGCCTTTGCGAAGTCCGGCCCGTCGCCCATGTCGGAGCCCGTGACGTCGTTGACGCCGGCGAGGTCGAGGCCCTGGATGTCGAGGCGCTCGTTGCGCAGGACCCGCACGCCGAGCGAGTCCACCTCGTCGATCCACTCCTGGTAGCCGGAGAAATACTCGTGGTTGCCGGTGACGAAGAAGCTGCCCTGCCGCGATCGCAGGTCCTGCAGCGGCTCCGCCGCCGGGCCCAGCTCGGCCACCGAACCGTCGACCAGGTCCCCCACGATCGCGACGACGTCCGCGTCGACCGAGTTGATGATCCGGACGATCCGCTCGGTGTGCGAGCGGCCCAGCAGCGGGCCGAGGTGGATGTCGGAGACCAGTGCGATCTTGAAGCCGGACATGCTCGCCGGCAGCTTCGCCAGCCGGATCGGGACGCGCTTCAGCTGCGGCGCGCTCTTCGCCTGCCACGTGCCGATGCCCACCGCGCCCACGGACAGCACCCCGGCCGTCGCGGCCAGGGACCGCCCGAGCAGCAGCCGCCGTGAGGGGTCGTGCCTGCTGTCCACAGCCTCCGGCAACGGCTCCGCCGCCGACCGCTCGTCCACGACCTCGGCGAACTCGCCGTTGTCCACAGCCTGTGCCGGCCCGGCGGCGGCGCCGATATCCACAGCCCGCCCGCCCGCGTCCACAGTCTCCTGCACAGGTCGGGGACTTCTGTCCACAGGCCCGGCAGTGGTTTCCACAGAGTTATCCACAGGTCGGCGGCGGGTCCACGGGCGCAGGGCGAGCCGGGGCAGCTCCAGCAGCGCGAGCGTCACCAGCAGGTAGAACATCAGGGCCAGCCACAGGAACCCGGGCCACGCCAGGATCGGCTGCTGCTTCAGCGGCAGCACCCGCGAGCCGACCAGCGTCACCGGGATCAGCACCCCGAGCAGCGCCACCACCAGCGTGCCGACCCTGCGGCCGCGGCGGGTGGTGAAGACGTCCTTGACCAGGCGCTTCCACAGATACCAGTGGATGCCGAACACGATGAGCAGCACGACCACCAGGAACAGTGCGATGAACAACACGTGTCAGCCGCCCGCGAACGGTGGAAGGACGTCGACAGTCGCCGTCGCCGGCAGGGCCGCTTCGCGGTCCCGCCAGGACGTGCCGTCGACGAGGAACGAGCAGGCCGTGAGCACCGACGCCAGCCTGGGCCGGTCGTGGGTGAGCACGGCCACGAGCTCGCCGAGCGTCGCCGCCTCGACCTTCTCCTCGGGCACGCCGGCGGCCGCGCGGGCCCCGGCGAAGTAACGCACGAGCAGCACCGCGGTCATCCCCCGATCGCTGACATGGGACGGGCGGGCTGCAGGAACGTCGGGTCGTCGATGCCGTGCCCGGCCGGCTTCGCCCACATCGCCTTGCGCCACAGGTCGGCGAGCTCGCCGTCGGTGGCGCCGCCGCGCATCGCGCCGCGCAGGTCGGTCTCCTCCTGGCTGAACAGGCACGAACGCACCGAGCCGTCGGCGGTCAGGCGGGTGCGGTCGCAGGCGCCGCAGAACGGGCGCGACACGCTCGCGATCACGCCGACCCGCGCGGGTCCGCCGCCGACGGCGGTGTGCCCCTCGACCAGCCAGGTCTCGGCGGGCGCGCCGCCGCGCAGGACGGGGTCGGCTCGCAGGTCGAAGGACTCCCGCAGCCGGGCGAGGATCTCCTCGCCGGTCACCATCTCCTCGCGCCGCCAGGTGTGCCCGGCGTCCAGCGGCATCTGCTCGATGAACCGCAGCTCATAGCCGTGCTCGAGGGCGAACCGCAGCAGCGGCACCGCCTCGTCGTCGTTGACCCCGCGCAGCAGCACCGCATTCATCTTCACCGGCACCAGGCCGGCCTCCGCCGAGGCGGCGAGCCCGGCGAGCACGTCGGCGTGCCGGTCACGGCGGGTCAGGGTCTGGAACCTGGCGGGGTCGATGGTGTCGAGCGAGACGTTGACCCGGTCGAGGCCGGCCTCGGCGAGCGTGCCGGCGAGCCGGGCCAGGCCGACGCCATTGGTCGTCAACATGGTGCTCGGGCGCGGCTCCAGCGCGGCGACGGCCCGCACGATCCCCGGCAGCCCGCGGCGCAGCAGCGGCTCGCCGCCGGTGAACCGGACCTCGGTCACGCCGAGCTGGGTGACCGCGACCCCGATCAGCCTGACGACCTCGTCGTCGGTGAGCAGGGTCGGGCTCGGCAGCCAGTCGAGGCCCTCGGCGGGCATGCAATAGGTGCAGCGCAGGTTGCACCGGTCGGTCAGCGAGACCCGCAGGTCGGTAGCCACACGGCCATGGCGGTCGGCGAGACCGGCACCAGGTGGCTCCGAAGGCTTCATGCCGAAACGGTACCCCAGGGGTCTGACAGTTCAGAGTGCCCGCAATGTCGACCGCACCGACTCCCGGTACGCCGCCCCGAACAGCGCCGTGTGCACCAGCAGCAGGTACAGCCGATGCAACGCCACCCGATCCTGCCAACCGTCGGCGAGCGGCCACGCCTCGCGGTACGCGGCCATGATCCGGTCATGGTGCGGCGCCCCGCCCCACAGCCCCAGCAGCGCCAGGTCGGTCTCCCGGTGCCCGCCGTGCGCCGCCGGGTCCACCAGCCACCCGGCGCCGGACCGGTCCCACAGCACGTTGCCCGGCCACAGGTCGCCATGGATTCGAGAGGGCGGTTCGTCGCCACCGTACGACGAGATGCCGGCGATCACGCGCTCCACATCTGCCACGTCGGAGCCGGTCAGCGCGCCGTTGTCGATCGACGTCCGCAGGAAGGGCAGCAGCCGCCGCTCCGCGAACCACGGTCCCCACGGCCCGTCGGAGGGGTCGTTGGGCAGCGGCGCCGTGCCGATGAACCCGGGCCAGGCGGCCCCGAACGACGGCGCGCCCGCCCGGTGCATCGCCGCCAGCTGCCGCCCCAGCGAGGAAGCCCCGTCGGGGGTCGCCTCACCGTGCTCGATCCACTCGAGGGCGAGCATGGCCGGCAGCTCGGCGATCACCGACGGCACCTGCACCGTGCCGGCCTCCTGAAGCCACCGCAGACCGGCGGCCTCGGTGGCGAAGAACCCCGCGGGCGGGTCATCGAGGGACTTGCAGAAGATCGAGCTGCCGTCGTCGAGCGTGAGCCGCTGCGCGTTGCAGATCGACCCGCCCGGCACCGGCGTCTCGCGGATCCGCTGGTGCTTGATGAACACCGGCAGCTGCCCGGGGTGTGCGCGCAAGAAGTCCAGATCCATCAGCGCTGCCTTCGCAGAGAAACCAAGTGGGTCGCGGCCAGCGCCGGCGGCACCAGCGCCCCGGCCACCAGGCTCAACAGGCTCAGCACCCGATCCGTCGCGCCCATGTGCCCGGCGTGCAGCGCGTGGAAGCCGAAGTGCAGGGTGCCGAAGACGGCCGTGGCCACCCCGGCGAGCCAGCTGGTGGCGGGCCGGTCGAGCACGGCCGCGCCGCCGCAGAGCACCGCGATCATGAGCATCGTGGCGCCCAGGTCGACGATCAGGTGCTGGTTGTAGGGCGGGTACGCGGCCGTCCAGTGCAGCCCGAAGCCGGGAAACGTGGCGAAGAACCGCTCCGGGAAGACCACGGCCCACGCCCCCCAGGCGACGTTGACCAGGGCGATCACGGAGAAACCGGCGCGGCGGACGAAGTCAGCGGGCGGCGGCGCGTAAAGCGTCACGCGCGTCATCGTACGAGCGCAGCACCGCACGCATCGGCGCGACGATGTGCACGTCCGCGACCTGCGCGATCGCGGCCCGCAGCCGGCGGTCGGCGCGCGCCCTGGCCCGGCGGGCGGCCATCCCCACGACCGGACGGACGACGACCGACAGCAGCACCCCGAACAGCAGCCCGCCGACGAGCAGCGCGGTCGGCACCGGCAGCCGCCCGGCGTGCGGCGCTGCCAGGTCCGGCAGTCCGAGGAACGCGAAGACCGCCCGCACCGTCAGCCACAACAGCCCCACCAGCGCGGTGGCGGCGCCGAGCCACTGCAGCGCCCCCACCAGCCGCCACCAGAACGGTTTGCGGTCCATGCCGAGGTCCGCCGAGGCGACCGCCACGTCCAGCGCGTCGGGCACGTCGTCGAGGCGTGCCCGGGAAGCGGCGGTGACCGCGGCCGGCCACGGCTCCGGCAGCCCCGCGCTCGCCTGCTCGGCGACCTCTCGGGACGCGAGCGCCACCGCGGCCTTCTGCGCGGCGCTCGATTCAGGCAGTGACGATGCGGCAGGTGTACTGCCGGCAGGCTGATCCAGGTGCAGCCGCCGCAGCGGATCCGGCCGCAGCCGGCGGACCCAGCGGACGACCGGCCAGCCGAGGACGCCGGTGGCCCGGTGCCGGTAGGTGCGCTCGGTCGCCGCGACGACGACCGGCACCCCGGCCGCAGTGGCGAGGGACTCCGCGAGCCGGTCGATCGCGGCGGGTTGGATGCGCTCGCCCCGTACATCGGCGGCCACCAGCGGATCGAGCTCACCGACGGCACCGCTCACGTCGCCGGCGAGCCGCTGCAGGAAGGCCTGGCGCTGCGCGACGGTGCGCTCCAGCGTGGCGCGGAGCGTGTCGAGGCCGGGCTGGCCCTTCGCGGACGTCGGGAACGCCGGCACGCCGCCGAGCCCGTCGGCTTCCAGCAGGCGGCGCAGGTCGGCGACGAGCCGCTCGCTGTCGGTGCGGGTGAGCCGGTCGGCCTGGTTGAGCACCACGACCGTCACGTCCCGGTGCCGCTGGAACTGGGAGAGGTACTGCTGGTGGACCACGCGGTCGGCGTACTTCTGCGGGTCGAGCACCCACACGACCAGGTCGACGAGGCGCAGCAGCCGGTCGACCTCCAGCCGGTGCCGGGCCTCGATGGAGTCGAAGTCGGGCAGGTCGAGCAGCACCAGCCCGCGCAGGCCGGCCTCGTCCTCGCCGTCGAGCGCGCTCTCGCGGGTGAAGCGCCGGTTGGGCGGCACGCCGAGCCAGTCGAGCAGCGGCCCGGCGCCCTGCGCGCCCCACACGCAGGCGTGCGCGACGCCGGTCGTCGGGCGGCGCACCCCGACCCGCGACAGCTGAAACCGGCACAGCGCGTTGAACAGGCTGGACTTGCCGCTGCCGGTGGCGCCCGCGAGCGCGACGACGGTGTGCGCCCTGGACAGCGCGAGCCGCTCGCCGGCCCGGTCGATGACCGTGCGGGCCGTGACCAGCCTGGCGTCGGGCACGTGGTCCTCGGCCGCCTGCACGAACCGCCGCAGCGACTCCACCCGGTCGGCGAGCTGGTCGGCGTCCACCGAGCCGCCCTGCCGCGGGATCACCTGCTTGATCTTGTCCACCAAGCTCATTTCTGCGGCTCCAGCCGGACGTCGGCGCGGGCGAGCTGCACCGCGGTGCTGGCGGCGCGCAGGCGGCCGGCGTAGTCGTCGTCGATCCCCGCCCCGGCCAGCGCGCTGCGGTAGCGGCCGGCCTCCTCGTCGAAGAGGGCGGTGACCCGCTCCAGCAGGTCCTGTCTGGCCCGGGCGGCGAGCGACCGCACCGCCTGGTCGCCGAAGATCGCCTCGAGCACCTTCTGCGCGGTGACGGTGGTGCCGCCGGCGACCACGATCTCCAGCCCGGTCGGGATGAACGCGGTCGCCGCGAAGACGGAGACCATCACCAGCAGCCCGGTCGCGTTGACCGCATAGGCGCTGGCCCGGGCGAGCACCCGCTTGTCGCCGGCCTCGGAGCGCACCAGGTCGAGGACCGAGCGCTGCCAGTCGCGGATGAGCCGGGCGATCCGCTCGTCGAGGTCGTCGGAGGGGCGGGTCAGATTGGGCGCGGCGGTGAGCAGCGCGGCGCCCGCGGGGTGGGCCTTCCAGGCGGCGCCGGCCCGCTCGGCGGCGTCGGTCGCGGCGCCCTTGAGCAGGATCGCGAGCCCTGAGCCGATCGCCTCCTGGAAGCGCTCGCCGGGCGCCGGCCGGCCGGTGACGGCGGCGACGACCCGGTCGCGGGCGCGCCCGACCCGGGCCTGCAGCGCGCGCATGATGTCGCCCGTGCCGACGAGCTCCTGCCATCGGGCCAGCACCTCGCCCCGCAGCAGCGCCCCGTCGTGGATGCCATGCTCGACCGAGGAGGTGGCGGCCCGGTAGGACCCGCGGACCGCGTCGTCGAGCGACTTCGCCGCCGTGACCTGGTCCTCCGCGGCCGAGGCGAGCATGCCGACGTCCATCGTGAGCGCGTCGACGGCGCCGCCGACGGTCTGGCGGACCACGGCCGCGCGCGCCTCCGCGGAGCGGGCCAGCTTGCCGAACCAGTCGCGCAGCGGCGCCACCTGCGCCTCGCTGAGCAGCCCCTGACTGTCGAGCCGGGCCTCGGGCAGGATGAACAGCGGCACCCCGCCGAGCTCCTGCTCCTGCAGCATCCCGGTCAGGTGCGGGCCGATCTCGTCGGCCGCGCCGCCGCCGGGCACCCGGTCGAGCACCAGAGCGATGGCGGTGCCCCGGTTACGGGCGGTGCGCAGCATGCCCCACGGCACCGCGTCGGCATACCGCGCGGCGGTGGTGACGAAGAGCCAGAGGTCGGCGGCGGCGAGCAGTTGCGAGGCGAGCTGCCGGTTGGCGTCGACGACGGAGTCGATGTCGGGCGCGTCGAGCAGGGCCAGCCCGGGGCTGAGCGCCTGGGCGGACACGACCTGCAGCGTCCTGGCGTCGCTGCTCGCGCCGCTGGTGCGGGTCAGCGAAGGCAGCACGTTGGCCTTGGCGAACCACGACATGTCGGTGGGGTGGCAGACGAGGACCGGCGCCCGGGTGGTGGGGCGCAGCACGCCCGACGGGCTGACCGGGGTGCGGACCAGGCTGTTGACCAGCGTCGACTTGCCGGCGCCGGTCGAGCCGCCGACGACCACCAGCAGCGGCGCGTCGAGCCGGTCGAGCCTGGGCAGCAGATAGTCGTCGAGCTGGCCGACCATGGCGGTGGCGACCGCGGTGGCGCGCTCGGCGCTGGGCAGCGGCAGCGCGAACCGGGTCTCCTTGCCGAGCTCGCGGAGATCGACGAGCGCCGAGACGAGGTCGGCCAGTCCGGACCGCTCCGGCTCCCGGGCGCGCGGGGGCCGACCGGCGGACGGGCCATCAGCTGAAGGGCTGGCAGCCGCCGACCGGGCGGACACCGACTCGCCCTGTGTGGTCACTGCTAAAGCGTGCACGATGTCGCTGTCGAGCGCCATGCAATGGCCGTAAGCATCGATGTCACCCAGCGCAATCTCACCCATGACGTACCACAGCGGCGGCCCCGGGTGTGACAAGTTGCGTCGGTCTCACTCAAGGTTGGACTTGACGATCGAGACTTGCATGGCACTATTGAGTGACAGTCACTCAACTTCGCAGTCGGGGCTCTCGCACCGGCTGTCTCTTGGAGGTCAAGCAGCTATGGCACGTGCGGTCGGCATCGACCTCGGAACCACCAACTCGGTGGTCAGTGTCCTGGAGGGCGGCGAGCCCAGCGTCATCGCCAACGCCGAAGGTGCGCGCACGACGCCGTCCATCGTCGCGTTCGCCCGCAACGGTGAGGTGCTGGTGGGCGAGGTCGCCAAGCGCCAGGCGGTCACCAACCCGGACCGGACCATCCGCTCCGTGAAGCGTGAGATGGGCACCAACTGGGCCATCGACATCGACAGCAAGAAGTACACCCCGCAGGAGATCTCCGCGCGGGTGCTCATGAAGCTCAAGCGCGACGCCGAGGCCTACCTCGGCGAGCAGATCACCGACGCGGTCATCACCGTGCCGGCATATTTCAACGACTCGCAGCGCACCGCCACGAAGGAGGCCGGCGAGATCGCCGGTTTCAACGTGCTGCGCATCGTCAACGAGCCGACCGCCGCCGCCCTGGCCTATGGCCTGGACAAGGGCCCGAAGGAGCAGACCGTCCTGGTCTTCGACCTCGGCGGTGGCACGTTCGACGTGTCGGTCCTGGAGCTCGCCGAGGGCGTCGTCGAGGTCAAGTCGACCTCCGGTGACAACCACCTCGGTGGCGACGACTGGGACGAGCGGGTCATCGACCACCTGGTGAAGACGTTCCGCGGCCAGCACGGCATCGACCTGTCCGCCGACAAGATGGCGATGCAGCGTCTGCGCGAGGCCTCCGAGAAGGCCAAGATCGAGCTGTCCGCCGCCACCACCACCTCGATCAACCTGCCCTACATCACCGCCGGCCCCGACGGCCCGCTGCACCTGGACACCCAGCTGTCGCGCGCCGAGTTCCAGCGGATGACGCAGGACCTGCTCGACCGGACCAAGGTCCCGTTCGAGAACGCGATCCGCGACGCGGGCATCAAGGTCGGCCAGCTCGACCACGTCATCCTCGTCGGCGGCTCGACCCGTATGCCCGCGGTGACCGAGCTGGTCAAGCAGCTCACCGGCAAGGACCCCAACAAGGGCGTCAACCCGGACGAGGTCGTCGCCGTCGGCGCCGCCCTGCAGGCCGGTGTCCTCAAGGGTGAGGTCAAGGACGTCCTGCTGCTCGATGTCACCCCGCTGTCGCTGGGCATCGAGACCAAGGGCGGCATCATGCACAAGCTGGTCGAGCGCAACACGACCATCCCGACCAAGCGCTCCGAGGTCTACACCACCGCCGACGACAACCAGCCGTCGGTGCTCATCCAGGTCTTCCAGGGTGAGCGGGAGATGGCGGCCTACAACAAGCGCCTCGGCACCTTCGAGCTGACCGGCCTGCCGCCGGCGCCGCGTGGCGTGCCGCAGATCGAGGTCACCTTCGACATCGACGCCAACGGCATCGTGCACGTGTCCGCCAAGGACCTCGGCACGGGCAAGGAGCAGTCGATGACGATCACCGGCGGCTCGGCGCTGCCGAAGGACGACATCGAGCGGATGATGCGCGACGCGCAGGAGCACGCCGACGACGACAAGCGCCGCCGCGAGGAGGCCGAGACCCGCAACCTGGCCGAGGCCCTGCAGTGGCAGACCGAGAAGTTCCTCGCCGAGTCCGGTGACAAGATCCCGGCCGACGCCCGCGACCAGATGAACGAGGCGCTGGGCGACCTGCGCAGCGCGCTGGGTGGCAACGACACCGAGCGGATCAAGGCGGCGCACGAGAAGCTGGCGCAGGTCTCGCAGCAGGCCGGCAGCGCGCTCTACGAGCAGCAGCGGCAGCAGAGCGCCGGCGGCGAGGCTCCCGGCGCCGGGTTCGGCGGCGGCGACACGGCCGGCACCGCCGGCAATGCCGGAAACGGCCCGGATGACGTCGTCGACGCCGAGATCATCGACGAGGGCGACAAGAAGTGACCGACGAAGCCCGCGCCGCCGGCCCGGAGGGGCCGGCGGAGCGCGTTGTGATCAAGGACAAGCGGAAGGTGTCGGCCGACAGCAAGCAGGCCGAAGCACCCGACGCCGGACACACCGCGGAGGAGGCACACGTGGAGGTCGAGGAGACCGAGACCGTCGCCGAGCAGGCCGGGACGGACGTCGCAGAGACCGACGAGGCGCCGGTCGAGGGCGAGATCGTGGACGAGGCGTTCACGGTGCACGCGCCGCCGGTCAGCGAGCCGGGCGAGGCCGCCGCGCAGGGCACCACGGACGACGCGCACCAGCACGGCCTCGGCGCCGAGCTGGCCGCGCTGCGCACCGACCTCGACGAGCGCACCCGCGACCTGCAGCGGGTCACCGCCGAATACGCCAACTACCGCAAGCGGGTCGACCGCGACCGGGCGCTGGTGGTCGAGCAGTCCACCGGCAACGTGCTCGGCGCGCTGCTGCCCGTGCTCGACGACCTGGACCGGGCCCGCGAGCACGGCGACCTGGTCGGGCCGTTCGGCGCGGTGGCGGAGCAGCTGACGGCGGCGCTGACGAAGTTCGGGCTGACCGTCTTCGGGTCGAAGGGCGATCCGTTCGACCCGACCCGTCACGAGGCGGTGGCCCACCTGACCTCGGCCGAGGTGAGCGAGCCGACCTGCATCGACGTGATGCGGCGCGGCTACCTCCTCGGCGAGCGGCTGCTGCGACCGGCCCTGGTCGCCGTTGCCGACCCGGAGTAAGAGACGCCTGGAGGAGGTGGCGCGATGAGTTCGAAGGACTGGTTGGAAAAGGATTTCTACGCGGTTCTGGGCGTCACCAAATCCGCTACCACCGACGAGGTCAAGAAGGCGTACCGCAAGCTCGCGCGCGAGCTGCACCCCGACCGCAACCCCAACAACGCGGCGGCCGAGGAGCGGTTCAAGGCGGTGTCGGAGGCGTATGACGTGCTCTCCGACCCGGGCCGGCGCAAGGAGTACGACGAGATGCGGTCACTCTTCAGCGCGGGCGCGTTCCGGCGCAACGCCCGGGCCGGCAGCCACGGCCCGGGCGGGCCCGGCTTCGACTTCTCCGACCTGTTCGCCAATGGCGCGCAGGGCGGCGGGGCCGGCCCGGCCGCCGGCGCGGGTGTCGGTGGCGACCGCCGCTTCGGCGGTGCGGGTTTCTCCGACCTGTTCAGCTCGATCTTCTCCGGTGGCGGCGGACCCGGCGCGCCCGGTGGGACGCCCGGCCGCCGCGGCCGCGGACGCGACGTCGAGACCGAGGTGGTCCTCAACTTCGCCGACGCGGTCCAGGGCGCGACGCTGCCGATCACGCTGCGCACGCCCGGCACCTGCGAGACCTGCCACGGCAACGGCGCGGCCCCCGGCTCCACGCCGCGGACCTGCCCCAACTGCCGCGGCCAGGGTGTCGTCAGCAGCAACCAGGGCTCGTTCAGCTTCACCGAGCCGTGCCGCGAGTGCCAGGGCGTGGGCACGATCGTCGACGAGAAGTGCCCGGAGTGCGTGGGCAGCGGCGGCGTGACCAAGACCCGCACGATCAACGTGCGCATCCCTCCGGGGGTCGCCGAGGGTCAGCGGATCCGCCTGAGCGGTCGGGGTGAGCCGGGCACGCGTGGTGGCGCGGCCGGCGATCTGTTCGTGTTGATCAGGGTGCGTCCCGACTCGGTCTTCGGCCGGACCGGCGACGATCTGACCCTGACGGTGCCGGTGACCTTCGCGGAGGCGGCGCTCGGCGCCGACCTGCGGGTGCCGACCCTCGACGCGGCCGTGACGCTGCGGGTGCCCCCGGGCACCCCGAGCGGTCGGACGCTGCGGGTGCGCGGCAAGGGGGTCGCCCGGCGCGACGGGAAGGTCGGTGACCTGCTCGTCACGATCGACGTCCACGTGCCGGCGGAGCTCAGCGAGGCCGCCCGGCAGGCACTGTCCGACTACGCGGCCGCGGCGCCGCCGGCTCCGAGGGAGCGGCTCGACGCGATCGCACGGGAGCGCAGCAGCTATGAACGATGACGATGACGAGCGTGCGATCTTCATCGGCTTCGAGGCGGTCTCCGACGCCAAGGTGCTGATCATCTCGATCGCCGCCCGGCTGGCCGGGATGCACCCGCAGACCCTGCGGCAGTACGACCGCATGGGGCTGGTGCAGCCCGGCCGCACCTCCGGCGGCGGCCGCCGCTACAGCGAGCGCGACGTGGCGCTGCTGCGCGAGGTGCAGCGGCTCAGCCAGGAGGAAGGCGTCAACCTCGCCGGCATCAAGCGGATCATCGAGCTGGAAGGGCTCGTCGGTGACCTGCGCCAGCGGGTGGCCGACCTGGAGGACGAGCTGATCCGCACCCGGACCAGGCTGGCGCAGCTGGAGGCGGCCGGCTTCCCACGCCGCGATCTGGTGCCGACCAACCAGCACCCGACGGCGCTGGTGGTGTGGCGGCCTTCGCAGAAATAGCGTGTTTGCCGTTCCCCGCCGCAGGGCATCAGGTGCGCAGGGAATGGTGTGGTCATCCGGAGGGCTGACCGGATGCTCGCAGGGTGTGGTCAATGAGGGGGCGCCGTCGCTGACGGCGCCCTTTCAGCTGATCCTGCGGGGTGCGCGGGTCAGGCCGCCCTCGCACCAGTCGTGGTACTCGAACA
Organism: Dactylosporangium sp. NPDC050588; assembly: GCF_040654975.1. Lineage (NCBI taxonomy): Bacteria > Bacillati > Actinomycetota > Actinomycetes > Micromonosporales > Micromonosporaceae > Dactylosporangium > Dactylosporangium sp. NPDC050588. The sequence continues at coordinate 13,118 of NZ_JBFAJA010000006.1, forward strand.
GCTCCGGCCGGGCCAGCAGCATCCGGGCGTTGTGCGCCCAGGTGGTCAGGTGCTCGTCGCCCTGCTCCTCGGCCTGCTCGACGAACTTGCGCAGCCGCCGCTTCGGGTGGGCCCGGAAGTGCGTGCGGATCCCGTCGGCGGCGTAGATGTACAGGCAGTGCAGCGCGAACCGGCGGGCCGGGCAGGCCGGGTCCATCGCCAGGTCGAACAGCGTGCCGATCAGCCGGTCGCCGGCGACCAGGAGGTCCCAGTCGGGCGGCATCGTCTGCAGCACCGCCGCGTCGGGGTGATAGGCCCAGGCACGCAGCTCTGCTGGAGTAGGGTCGACCGGATTGGCAAAGCCCCGGAATCCCGCTTGTTGCACGCTCACTGTCAGCTCCCGTGGCCAGCGGGTATGTGATCGCCAGAGGTCCTGGAGTCGGCGACAACTTAGCCCGCCACCTGGCGACTGCGGAAGAGCCGAAGGGACCGGTTACTCTCCGGATACAGCCATACGGGTGGCTTTAGGGTGAAAAGTCGCCCCGGTTCAGGGCTATATCAATGGATCTCGCCTGGGTCTACAGTGTCGTCGTGAGCACGGACCATCGCGACATGCGCATCTCAGACGCGGAGCGCGAGCGGGTTGTGGCCCAGCTGAACACGGCGGTGTCCGAGGGTCGGCTCACCCTCGCGGAGTTCGAGGAGCGCGTCGACGGCGTCCTGCGCTCCCGCACGTTCGGCGAGGTCGAGCCGTATGTGATCGACCTTCCCGTGCAGCAGGTGACCGCGCCCAAGCTCGTCGAGATCCGCAACCGGGCGTCGGCGCTGAAGCGGCAGGGTCGCTGGACCGTCCCCCGCCTGCTGTCGATCTCGACCCGGTCCGGGTCGGTGAAGATCGACTTCACCGAGGCGATCTTCAGTGCCACCGCCGTGGACATCGCGCTCGACGCGCAGTCCAGCTCGGTCGAGCTCATCCTGCCCGCCGGCGCCGCCGCCGACCTCGACAGCATCGACGCCGACGCGAGCAACGTGCGGTCGAAGGTCGAGCCGTCCGGGCCGGGCGTCGCGTTCCGCATCAGCGGCCAGGTCAAGCGCAGCAGCGTCAAGGTGCGCTACCAGCGGAGGTTCCTGCGGTGGCGGTGGTGAAGCCGGTGGCGTCGGGGAAGCGTCGCGCGCTCGCCGCCGCCTTGGCCGTCACGCTGTCCATGACGCTGACCGCCGGTTCCTGCGGCCCCGGCGAGGAGCAGGCCGACGACCCCGCGCCGGACGTGTCCTACCAGGAGGAGGCACCGGCCCCGGCCGGCTCGGAAGACCCGCACAACCGGCAGTCGGTGGTCCAGGTGCCGAAGGGCACTTCGCCGCGCTCGGTCGAGTTCGCCGACGCCGACACCGGGTATGCCCTGTTCAGCACGTGCGTCAACGGGCAGGCCTGCCAGGTCGGCCTGGTCATCACGCTCGACGGCGGGCAGTCGTGGGTGCCCCGCAAGGTGCCCTTCGACGACGCCACCGAGGTCGAGATGCGCCTCGGCCGGGGCAACGTGCTGCTGCTCCGCACGGCGCCCGGCGGCTGGTATGTCTCCAAGGACACCGGCCACACGTTCAAGCAGTACCCGCTCAACCCGCCGCCGCCGGAGCTCAACCTCACCGAGCCGCGCTTCAGCGTCGGCTGCCTCGACGGCACGGTCGACTGCGCGGCGCGCCAGCCGATGGAGATCACCGACGACGGCAAGCGCGTGGCGCTGTCCAGCCACCCGTCGGGCAACCAGCGTTTCACGAGCCTGGTCGCGCAGGCTGACGGCAAGCTGTGGCTGACCGCGCAGTCCGTCGAGACCTCCGGCAGCGTCCCGCCGATGATCACGGTCAGCGTCTGGAGCAGCGCCGACCGCGGCCGCACCTGGCACACCGAGGGCACGGCCAGGCTGCCGCAGCAGAGCGGCGTGGAGCCGCACGTGGTGGTGGCCCCCGACGGCTCCGACGTGTGGCTCGCCGCCAACCAGTTCGCGGCCCGCCGCACCGAGGGCGGGACCTGGGTCGAGGCGAGCGCGATGCGTGAGGTCGCCGAGGTGTACGGCGCGGAGGTCCTGCCCGGCGGCCTGCTGCTGGTCGCCAGCGGTCAGGGCGTCTGGACGGTGGACAGCGAGCGGCGCACCCGCGACCAGGGCGGCCGGTTGGTCTTCCGGCTGCGCCGGCTGTCGGAGACGACGATCCTCGGCTACCCCGCGCAGCAGTCGGGTGAGGTGTGGCTGTGCGAGGTGAAAGACAAGAATTGTGAGTGGTCGAGGGTCGCTGTCGCTGCACGATAAGACTTGAGTGGAATAGACTCAACCTCGCGAGCGTCGTACCTGGTGCACAGGTATGGACCGGAACGAGGAGCCGATGAACGCCGAACGCCTGACCACCAAGAGTCGCGAGGTCATCAAGGCCGCCGTTGACGCGGCGAGCCAGCGCGGACACGCGACCGTCGAACCATGGCACCTGCTGCTGGCGCTGCTGGACACGGGCGGCTCGACTGCCGCGGGCCTGCTGCGCGCCGTGGGCGCCAACCCCGCCGACATCCGCCGCGCCGCGCTGCACGCCGTGGACCGGCTACCCAGCGCCAAGGGCTCCAGCGTGGTCGAGCCCAACGTCGCCCGCGAGTTCGCCAATGCGATCGCGGCCGCGGAGCAGATCGCCCGCCCGCTCGGCGACGAGTACACCTCGACCGAGCACCTGCTGGCCGGCCTGGCCCGGGTCGGCGGCGCGGTCGCCGCCCGCCTCAAGGAGTCCGGGGCCACCGAGGAGACCCTGGTCGCCGCGTTCCCGCAGGTCCGCGGCGGTGACCGGCGTGTCACCACGGCCGACCCGGAGCAGACCTTCCAGGCCCTGGAGAAGTACGGTGTCGACCTGACCCAGGCCGCCCGCGACGGCAAGATCGATCCGGTCATCGGCCGGGACTCCGAGATCCGCCGGGTGATCCAGGTGCTGTCCCGCCGCACCAAGAACAACCCCGTGCTGATCGGCGAGCCGGGCGTCGGCAAGACCGCGATCGTCGAGGGCCTGGCCCAGCGGATCGTGGCCGGCGACGTGCCCGAGTCCCTGCGCGACAAGCGCCTGGTCAGCCTCGACCTGGCGGCCATGGTCGCCGGCGCGCAATACCGTGGCCAGTTCGAGGAGCGCCTCAAGTCCGTCCTGGAGGAGATCAAGGGCTCAGACGGGCAGGTCATCACGTTCCTCGACGAGCTGCACACGATCGTCGGCGCCGGCAAGGGCGAGGGCTCGATGGACGCCGGCAACATGCTGAAGCCGATGCTGGCCCGCGGCGAGCTGCGGATGGTCGGCGCGACCACCCTGGACGAATACCGCGAGCACATCGAGAAGGACCCCGCGCTGGAGCGCCGGTTCCAGCCGGTCGTGGTCGGCGAGCCGTCGATCGAGGACACCATCGGCATCCTGCGCGGGCTCAAGGAGCGCTACGAGGTGCACCACGGCGTGCGGATCACCGACGCGGCCCTGGTCGCGGCGGCCACGCTCTCCGACCGGTACATCAGCGACCGCTTCCTCCCGGACAAGGCGATCGACCTGGTCGACGAGTCCGCCTCGCGGCTGCGCATGGAGATCGACTCCCGGCCCGTCGAGGTGGACGAGGTCGAGCGGACCGTGCGGCGGCTGGAGATCGAGGAGATGGCGCTGGCCAAGGAGCCCGACGCCGCCTCCGCGGAGCGGCTGGAGCGGCTGCGCGCCGAGCTGGCCGACCGTCGCGAGCACCTGACCGCGCTGACCGAGCGCTGGCAGAACGAGAAGCAGCACATCTCCGCCGTCTCCTCGATCAAGGAGCAGCTGGAGCAGCTGCGCGGCGAGGCCGACCGGGCCGAGCGCGACCTCGACCTCGCGAAGGCCTCGGAGCTGCGGTATGGGCGGATCCGCGACCTCGAGCAGGAGCTGCGCACCGCGGAGGTCGAGCTCGAGGAGCTGCAGTCCGCCGGCTCGATGCTGAAGGAGGAGGTCTCCGCCGACGACATCGCGGCGGTGGTCGCCTCGTGGACGGGCATCCCCGCCGGCCGGCTGCTGGAGGGCGAGACCGCCAAGCTGCTGCGGATGGAGGAGTCGCTGCGCAGCCGGGTCATCGGCCAGGAGGCCGCGGTGCAGGCCGTCTCCGACGCGGTGCGCCGCGCCCGCGCCGGGATCGCCGACCCCGACCGCCCCACGGGCAGCTTCCTGTTCCTGGGCCCGACCGGCGTCGGCAAGACCGAGCTGGCGAAGGCGCTCGCGGAGTTCCTCTTCGACGACGAGCGCGCCATCGTCCGCATCGACATGAGCGAGTACGGCGAGAAGCACACGGTCGCCCGGCTCGTCGGCGCGCCGCCCGGATACGTGGGCTACGAGGAGGGCGGCCAGCTCACCGAGGCGGTCCGCCGCCGGCCCTACTCGGTGGTGCTGCTCGACGAGGTCGAGAAGGCGCACCCCGACGTGTTCGACGTGCTGCTGGCGGTGCTCGACGACGGCCGGCTCACCGACGGGCAGGGCCGCACGGTCGACTTCCGCAACGCGATCCTCATCCTGACCTCCAACCTGGGCTCCGAGGTGCTCGCCGACGACCCGACGCTGACCAGGGAGCAGCGGCGCGACGCCGTGATCGCCTCCGTCCGGCAGCACTTCAAGCCGGAGTTCGTCAACCGGCTCGACGACATGGTCGTGTTCGACGCGCTGTCGCCCGCCGACCTGCGCGAGATCGTCGACATCCAGCTGCGGGCGCTCGGCCGGCGGCTGGCCGAGCGGCGGCTGACGCTGGACGTCACCGACGCGGCGCGTGACTGGCTCGCCAGTCTGGGGTATGACTCGGTGTATGGCGCCCGCCCGCTGCGGCGCCTGGTCCAGACGTCCATCGGCGACCAGCTCGCCAAGGCGCTGCTGGCCGGCACGATCCGCGACGGCGACCGCGTCGTGGTGGACCTGGCGGACGACAAGAAGGCGCTCGCTGTCAGCGCCGGATAAGGACGAGGGCGATGCTGTGGAAGAGGAAGGGCGCGTTCGACGATGAGCTGAGCCAGCTCGCCGCCGCTGACACGCTGGCGTTCGGCGGGGTCGGCTTCGCCGGCACGCTCACGCCCGCCACCAAGGCGTATTTCGCGGTCGGGGAGGGTCTCCACCGGCACGGTGCCAAGCTGCGGCCCAAGCTGGAGGCGCTCCTCGACCACGCCACGCCCGCCGGCCGGGTGTACGCGGCGGAGCTGCTGACCCGCATCGACCCGGCGGCCGGCAGGGCCGCGTGGCAGCGCCTGGCGGGGCAGGACGCCGCGGTCAGCACGTTCACCGGATGCATGATGGGCAGCACCACGCTGGCCCAGTATGCGCAAGATCGCCTCAACAGCTGAGCCCATAGCCTGCGCCCGCAGCCCGACATCGATACGGTTGATCCTCAAGGTTTCCTGGGAGGAGATCCGATGGCATTCGCCGACCCAGCGTCTGGGCCGCGAGCCCGACCGTCCACCGTCAACCTGGCCGTCTACCTGCTCTACGCGGCGGCCGGGATCGAACTCATCAACATCATCATCTCGCTCGTCTATGCCGGTGCGCTCGCCGACGGCGCCAAGAAGGCCGTCGCCGGCACGTCGCAGGAGGGCGCCGGGTTCGGCGCTGGTGCCAACGGTGCCGTCACGCTGATCTTCGGCATTCTGATCATCGTCCTGCTGGTCCTGCTCGCCGTCTTCGTCGGCAAGGGCAAGCAGGTCGCCCGCATCCTCACGTGGGTGCTCGGCGGCCTCGCGGCGTGCTGCTCGCTCGGTGGGTTCGCCTTCTCGCTCGCGGGGGAGAGCCTCTGGGAGCAGGCGCGCAAGAACGACCCGAAGCTGCCGACCTGGGACAAGTACAACGAGCTGCTCTACTCCGAGGTGCCGGGCTGGTTCCAGCCGGTGACCACGGTGCTCGGCGTGCTGCTGATCCTGGCGATCCTGGCGGTCATCGTGCTGCTGGCGCTGCCGGCGTCGCACCCGTACTTCCGCAAGGTCGAGGCGCAGTGGGAGCCGCCGGCGCCCGGCGACACCGGCTACCCGGGTGGCTACCCGCCGCCCGCCGACGGGCCGCCGCACCAGCCGCCGCCGGCTCCGTAAGGCCGCACCGCCTCTGTAGGGCGACACCGCCGAAGCGGCTCAGCACACTCGAAGGCCCCGGGAGACCGGGGCCTTCGGCGTGCCCGGGACTAGATTGGCGCGCATGACCCAACGGCCAGTCGCTCTCATCACCGGCGCCACCGCGGGCATCGGTGCCGCGTTCGCCCGCGAGCTCGCCAAGACCCACGATCTCGTGCTGGTGGCCCGGGACAAGGCCCGCCTCGAGGCCGTGGCGGCCGAGACGGTGGCGGCCGGGGCGGGCGGCGCCGAGGTGCTGCCGGCGGACCTGTCGACGCCCGAGGGCTGCGACCTGGTCGCGGCCCGGATCACCGCCGCGGACCGGCCCGTGGACCTGCTGGTCAACAACGCCGGGATGAGCCTCAACACGCCGTTCCCGCGCTCCAGCGTGGAGCGGGAGGAGCTGCTGCTGCGGCTCAACGTCCACGCGGTCATGCGGCTGACGCTCGCCGCGCTGCCCGGGATGACCGCCCGCGGCCGGGGCGACATCATCAACGTCTCCTCGGTGTCCGGGTTCGCCGCGATGATGCCCGGCTCCACGTACCCGGCGACCAAGGCCTGGGTCACCAACTTCAGCGAGTCGACCGGCCAGCTGGTGCGGGCCGGAGGGCTCCGCGTGATGGCGCTGTGCCCCGGGTTCACCCGCACCGAGTTTCACCAGCGGGCCGGCATCGACGCGGGCAAGACGCCGCCGTGGCTGTGGCTGGACGCCGGCAGCGTGGTCCGCGACGCCCTGCGCGACCTGGGGAAGGGCAAGCTCGTCAGCGTGCCCAGCTGGAAGTACAAGATGGTCGTCTTCGGGGTGCGGCACGCCCCGCAGGCACTGATGCGGCGTGTCGCCCGGGGCACGAGGAGCCGCATCGGCCGCGATGATCATTGAGGGGGGCCAGCATCGAGCATGATTGACGTCACGATGCCGCCGAACGGTCGGACTTGTGCGGCGAAGGGCTGAGTCCCCGGGACAAGCCCACCCCAGAAGTGGTGTTCGCGCAGGTCAGGGCCGATGTGACGGGCTCCGGCGAGGGGTACGAACCGGTGAAACCAACGCGAATCTCCCTCATGTGTGGTTCGTTGACCCCTGTCACCGTCACCCCTCGCGTCACTCGTGGTGATCGCTGCGATCACCTTCGTATTCCTCCTTGTCCACTTGACGGCCCTATATTTCTGCGAGAGTGCGGGTCATCGATTCGCCGAGCAGATTTAGCGCGTACGCTTCGGTCATGACCGACCGTGACGACCTGCTGAAACTCGTGCTCGACCTGGCTGTGGTCCGAGGCAAGGTGACGCTGTCGTCGGGACAAGTAGCTGACTGGTACGTGGACCTTCGTCGCTTGACGCTGCACCATGCTGGTGCGCCGCTCGTCGGCCGGGTGCTGCTCGATCTGGTCGCCGACTGGGATTTCGACGCTGTGGGAGGGCTGACCCTCGGCGCCGATCCGGTGGCCACCGCGATGCTGCATGCGGCTGCCGCGCGGGGGACGGGACGCGAGCTCGATGCGTTCGTCGTCCGGAAGAGTGACAAGGCTCACGGTCTGCAGCGCCGGGTCGAAGGACCCGACGTGGCGGGCCGGCGGGTGCTGGCGGTCGAGGACACCTCCACGACTGGGGGAAGCGTCCTCACTGCAGTAGAGGCGTTGCGCGAGGCCGGCGCGGAAGTTGTCGGTGTCGCGGTTATCGTCGACCGTGGGGCGGAAAAGGCGGTCCGCGCCGCGGGGCTGAGCTATCGCTCAGCATTTTCGTTGGCCGACCTCGGCCAATAGGGCTGAAAAATTGTCGATTCGGACCTGCGTATATGCAGGCGGGTCGATGGTGTTGGTGGAAGGATGGAATACGTGGGAACTGCGCTGGCTGAGATGACCCTGCCCCAGATCTCGCCACTTGCTGGCGAGCCGATTGACCGCGCCGATGCCGAGCGTCTTGCCGGCGTCCTGAAGGCACTTGCCGACCCTGCCCGACTCCGGCTCCTGAGCCTGATCCAGTCGGCACCGGACGGCGAGGCGTGTGTGTGTGACCTGACGGCCCCGCTCGGGCTCTCGCAGCCCACGGTGAGCCACCACCTGCGAATCCTGACCGAGGCCGGTCTCCTGGAGCGCGAGAAGCGGGGTGTCTGGGCGTTCTACCGCCTGGTGCCCGCCGCTATCGGCACCATCGCCGACCTTCTGACGCCGCCGCGCAAGCGCGCGACCAAGAAGGCACCTCGGTAGGTTGCTCCAGCGGCCCGGCGACCTGCGCGACCAGCTTGCCCTCCTGGGGCGGGCGGTCGTGCGGTCAGGGCTCGTCGTGGGCTCGGGCGGCAACCTGTCCGCCCGGGCGCCCGGCTCCGACGAATGCTGGGTGACGGCTGCCGGCACCTGGCTCGACGGACTGTCGCCGGACTCGTTTGTTCGGGTCCGAATCAGCGATGGCGCGGCGCTTGACAAAGATGCCGCGCCATCATCTGAGCTTGGGCTCCACCTGGCGACCTACCGCGTCCGACCCGACGCGAACGCGATCGTGCACCTCCACCCGCAGACGGTGCTGCTGCTCGACGCGATCGGCGAGCCGATCCGGCTCGTCACCACCGACCATGCCTTCTACCTGCGGCAGGTCGTGACCACCCCGTTCAGCCCGCCCGGCGATCCCCGGGTCGGTGAGCTGGCCGCGGCCGCGTGCGCGGGTGGCGTCAACTGCGTGATCCTCTCCCATCACGGCTGCTCCGTGATCGCCGACTCGGTCGAGCTGGCCCATAAGCGCGCCCTCTATCTGGAGGAAGCCGCGCTGCTGACTTACCGAGCGTTAACCCTGGGTCGCACCCCGCAGCCGGTGCCGACCGACTGGCTGAACCTTCCCTCAGCAACCGCCTGACCTGCGCCTACACTGCTCCGATCGCGTCGACGCGAGCGGAGACACGCGGCAACGCGCGAAGACACGCGGAGACGCGAGCAGAGGCACGCGAAGACCCGTAACAGGGACGCGAGCAGGCGGCGAAGGGCACGGTGAGGCACGTGGCGCGAGGGAAAGCACCGTTGGCGGTCGCCGGGATCGTGGCACTGATCGGCGTCGCCGTGGTCGCCGTCCGAGCGGTGGCCGGCGGCTCCGGCGACTGCGACGGCGGGATCAGGCTCGTCGTCGCCGCGGCGCCCGACATCGCGCCCGCGGTCCGCGACGCGGCGGCCCGCTGGAGCGCCACGAAGCCCGAGGTCGGCGGCGACTGCGTCCAGGTGCAGGTGCGCGCCGCCGAGCCGGCCGACGTCGCCGGCCAGCTCGCCGCCCGGGCCGGCGGCGCGATCAACGTCGCCGCCACCGCGGTCCCTTCCCCCGCCGCCGCCGACGTGCCGACCGTGTGGATCCCCGACTCGACCGCGTGGCTGGTGCGGATGCAGGCGGTCAGCCGCGAGGCGTTCGAGCCCGATGCCCTGTCCGTCGCCACCAGCCCGGTCGCCATCGCCGTGCCCGATCCGCTCGCCGCCACGCTCGACGCCGCCGGCGGCACCGCGGGCGCCCCCCAGGTCGCGGCGCTGCTCGCGAAGGTCGCCAACAAGCAGGTCCAGCTCGCCGCCGTCGACCCGCGCCGCAGCACCGCCGGCCTCGCCGGGGCCGGCCTGCTCTACGACTCGATCCTCACCGACCCCAAGCGACTGGTCGACGTGGTCAAGGCGTACCGGTCGATCGCCGTCGCCGCCGACCAGACCGCTCTGGACAAGAGCACGGGCCCGGCCCAGGTGGCGCCGATGAGCGAGCAGGCGGTCATCGCCCACAACGCGGGCGGACCGGTCGTGCCGCTCACCGCCCTGACCGTGGATCCGGCGGTGACGCTCGACTACCCGTACGCCATGATCAACGGTAAACCGAGGGCCAACCTCGAGGCAGCGGGCCGCTTCCGGGCCGCGCTGACGGCGGAGGGCAACCGCGACCTCTTCGCCAGGCTCGGCTTCCGCGCCGCCGACGGCTCCACCAGCGCCGGCTTCCCCGCCGGCCGCGGCGCCGCCACCGCTCCGGTCACGGTGAAGGCGCTCGCCGAGGAACGGAAGATCACCGACATCCTCGGGTACTGGAACGCCACGACCGCCCCGTCGCGCGTCCTCACGCTGGTCGACACGACGTCGTCGATGAACCGGCCGATGGCCGGCGCCGGCTCCCCGTCGCGCCTGCAGGTGCTGCGCAAGACGGCCACCGACGGGCTCGCCCTCTTCACCGACGACAGCGAGCTGGGCCTGTGGGCCTACGCCTCCGGGCATCAGGAGGTCGTGCCGCTCAACCCGCTCAGCCAGGGGCAGCGGGCCAGGCTGACCACCGCCGTCGCCGGCGCCAAGGCCACCACCGCCGACGTCTGCGGGCTCTACGAGACGGTCCTGGCGGCGTACAAGGTGCTGAAGGAGGGCTACAAGGAGGGCCGCTCCAACACCGTCGTCGTCTTCACCGACGGCACCAACTCCAAGCCGGGGATGAGCCTGGAGACGCTGAAACTGGAGCTGGAACGAGCGACGGACCCGACCCGTCCAGTACGCGTGGTGCTACTGGGGGTCGGGCCCGACGTCAAGCAGCAGGAGCTGGCGGAGATCGCCGCGGCCACCGGTGGCCGGTCCTTCGTCGTCACCGACCCCGAGCAGATCGGCAACATCTTCCTGCAGGCGCTGATCAGGACCAGCTAGCGCTACTCCGCGGCGCGGTGGGCGCCGGCGCGGCCCTCCTCGACGGGGACCGCGGGGGTGCGGCGGCGCTCCCGCCAGCCGCGGAAGATCTCGATGAAGATCGGCAGGGCCGAGATCAGCACGATCAGCAGCACCGCCGGCAGCAGGTACTTGTCGATCTGGCCGTCCGGGATCGCGTCGTTGATCTGCTTCGCGAGGCCCCAGCCGACGAGCAGGATGCCGTCGGTCCACAGGATGCCGCCGATCACGTTCCAGAGGAAGAACTGCCGGGCCGGCATGCCGATCGTGCCGGCGACCGGGTTGAGGAACGTCCGGACGATCGGGATGAACCGGGCGAGCACCACGGCCTTCGCCGGGCCGAACTTCACGAAGTAGTGCTCGGCCTTCTCGACGTACTCCTTCTTGAACAGCCGCGAGTTGGGCCGGTCGAACATCCTGCGGCCATATTTGGCGCCGAGGAAGTGGCCCAGCTGGGCGCCGGCGATCGCGCACAGCGGCGCGCCGATGAGCAGCTGGGTCAGGCTCAGCCTGGTGCCCAGCAGCTCCTCGGCGACCGATGACGCGCCGACGCCGGCCAGGAACAGCAGTGAGTCTCCGGGGAAGAAGAAGCCCACGAGGAGGCCCGTCTCCACGAACATGATGATCCAGACGCCGATCACGCCGAAGGTGTTGAGCAGGCCCTTCGCGTCGAGCGGGTTGAAGGCGAGCAGCTCGCTGAAAGCGCGAGTCTTTTCTTCCATGGCGCACCAGCGTACGTGAGCCCGGCTACAAACGGGGATCGACCGGCTCGCTTTCACAGGCCAGCAGGGCAAACACCAGCTGGTGCACAGTTCGCGCGGAGCCTCCGGCCGCCAGCAGGTCCAGCGCCGCGAGCCCCAGGCCCTGCTCCCGCAGCGCCAGGTTGCGCTTGCGCTGCAACCCCCTGGCCCGCAGCTGATCGAGCCGCGTCAGGTAGTCGGGGCCGTAGATGATCCGCAGGTACTCCCGGCCGCGGCACTTCAGCGCCGGCTGGACCCGCGGCCCGGCGTCGACGGCCGGCTTGAGCACCATGCCCTCGCCGCCCGCCGCGGTCAGCTCCAGCCACCAGTCGGTCGCCGCCGCGACGTCCGTGGGGGACGCCGGGTCGACCACCAGCCGCCGGGTCGGGGCGAACAGGTCGTCCGCCGCCACGAGCCGGTCCACCATCGCCAGGTGCCACTCGTGGTCCTGGCGCAGGTACGCCGCGCCTTCCCCGGCCAGCACGTGGAACGGCGCCAGCCGGAGCCCGTCGAGTCCGTCCGTCGGCCAGCAGTACTGGCGGTACACCTCCGTGAACGCCGCCATCGACGCCACCCGGCCGGTGAAGCGGGCCTGCAACGACGCCACGTCGACGCCCCGCCCGGCGGCGGCGGTCAGGGCCGCGACGGCGGCGGGCAGCGCGGCACCCGCCGCCGCGGCGACGCTCGCATACTGCTCGCGGATCAGCGGCTCGGCCTTCGCCGACCACGGCAGCACCTCGGCGTCCAGCAGCAGCCAGTCGGTGCCGAGCTCGTCGAAGAGCCCCATGGCAGCAGTCCTGACCCGGTCCAAGATCGCTGATTCCAGCGCCGGGTCCCCGAAGAACGGCCGCCCCGTCCGCGTGTAGATCACCCCGCCGCCGGCGATGCCGAAGCGCCGAAGGCCCGCGGGTGGGGTGCGGCACACGACGAGGACCGCCCGCGAGCCCATGTGCTTCTCCTCGCACACGACCCGCGGCACGCCCGCCTTGGCATAGTCGGCCAGGGCCTCCACCGGGTGCTCCAGGTAGCCCTCGACCGCCGACGTCGACGCGGGCGCCATCGTCGGCGGCAGCCACACCAGCCAGCGCGGGTCGACCGCGAAGCGGCTCATGACCTCCAGAGCCGCCGCGGCGTTCTCGGCCGCCACCGTCACCCGCCCCCCGGGCGTCTCCAGAGTGCGCCGCCCGGTGACGTCGGCGATGTCCAGTCCGCGCTCCTCCGGCACCGGCGCGGCCAGCGGCCGCACCGGCTCGTAGTGCGTGCGGACGGCCGGCACCGAGACCAGCTCCCGGGACGGGTACCGCAGCGCGGTCAGCGCGCCACCGAAGACGCAGCCGGTGTCGACACAGATCGTGTTGTTGACCCACTCGGCGGCCGGCACGGGCGTGTGGCCGTAGACGACGGTCGCCGCGCCCTGGTACTCCTGCGCCCACGGGTAGCGGACGGGCAGCCCGTACTCGTCGGTCTCGCCGGTCGTGTCGCCGTACAGCGCGAACGCCCGCACCCGCCCCGAAGCGCGCCCGTGGTAGGCCTCCTTGAGCCCGGCGTGCGCGACCACCAGCCGCCCGCCGTCGAGGACGTAGTGGCTGATGAGCCCGTCGAGGAAGGCGGGCAGCACGGCGCCGAGCTCGGCGTCGGTCTCGAGCTGGTCGAGGGTCTCCTGCAGCCCGTGCGTCCGCTTGACGTTGGCGCCCCGCAGAGCCCGCAGCAGCTTCGCCTCGTGGTTGCCCGACACGCACAGCGCGTGCCCGGCCGCGACCATGCCCATGACCAGCCGCAGGACGCCGGGGGAGTCGGGGCCGCGGTCGACGAGGTCGCCGACGAACACCGCCGTGCGCCCGTCCGGGTGCCACGCGTCCGCGGGCCGCCCGGCGGCGTCACGGTCCAGGACGTAGCCGAGCCGGTCCAGCAGCAGCTCCAGCTCCTCCCGGCAGCCGTGCACGTCGCCGATGACGTCGAACGGGCCGGTCAGCTCCTTCTTGTCGTTGAAGAGCTTCTCGTACGCCACGACCGCCGACTCCACCTCGGCCACGTCACGCAGGACGTGCACCTGGCGGAAGCCCTCCCGCCCGAGGTGCTTCAGCGAGCGGCGCAGGTCGCGGTGCTGCCGCGACAGCACGGGCCGGCCGAAGTCCCGGTCGGGGCGCAGCTCGGTGCGCGCCCAGCACTCGCTCTCCGGCACGTCCAGGACGATCGCGACGGGCAGCACGTCGTGCGCCCGGGCCAGGTCGACCAGCGCCTTCCGCGCGTGTGCCTGCACGTTGGTCGCGTCGACGACGGTGAGCCGGCCGGCCCGCAGCCGCTTGCCGGCGATGTAGTGCAGCGCGTCGAACGCCTCCGCGGACGCGGACTGGTCGTTCTCGTCGTCGGCGACCAGCGCCCGGAACGCGTCGGACGACAGCACCTGCGTCGGCGCGAACTGCCGCCGCGCGAACGTCGACTTGCCGGAGCCGGAGATGCCGACCAGCGCCACCAGGCACAGCTCGGGGATCGTCACCGTGGTCACTTCTTGAACACCGCCATCTGGGTGGACGTGCCGACTTCAAGGTCTTCCTCGCCGATGCCGTGGCGCGTCACGGTGTACCCGTAGCGGGCCGCGACGTCGTCGCACCACGCGCCGAACTGCGCCCTGTCCCACTCGAACCGGTGGTCGTGGTGGCGCATCCGGCCGTGCTCCAGGCCGGGGTACCGGACGTTGTACTCGACGTTGGGGGTGGTGACGACGACCGTGCGCGGGGCCGCGTGCCCGAAGACACTGGCCGCGAGCGCCGGCAGCCGTGGCGGGTCGACGTGCTCGACGACCTCCATGAGGACCGCCGCGTCGTAGCCGCGCAGCCGGTCGTCGCGGTAGGTCAGGGCCGTCTGCAGCAGCCGGATCCGCGCCCGCTGCCGGTCGGGGAGGCGGTCCAGGCGCAACCGGCGGGCGGCCATCTCCAGCGACACGGTCGACACGTCGGCGCCGACGATCTCGGTGAACCGCCGGTCCCGGATCAGCTCGCCGAGCAGCGCGCCGGGGCCGCAGCCGAGGTCCAGCACCCGGCTCGCGCCTGCCTCGGCCAGCTGCCGGACGACCGCGGCCCGGCGCAGCGCCGCCAGCGACTCGGGCCGGGGAGCCCGTTCGATCACGGAGTCGGCGTCGGGATCCACGTCCGACAGCCGGGACAGCGCCTCGTTGGTCAGCGATGTGCGGTGCGCGAGGTACCGGCGGGCGATCACGCCCTTCGCCGGGTGCTCCGCCAGCCACCCGGTCCCCGCCCGGATCAGCTTCTCGACCTCGTCGGAGGAGACCCAGTAGTGCTTGGCGTCGTCGAGCACCGGCAGCAGCACGTACACGTGGTTGAGCGCGTCCGCGAGCCGCATCGTGCCGCGCAGCGTCAGGTCGACGTACCGGCTGGGCCCCCACTCCGGGTGCGCGGCGTCCAGCGGGATCGGCGCCGCCTCGACGGTCCAGCCGAGCGGCTCGAAGAACGTGGCCGCGTCACCCTTGCAGCGCAGCGCCGGGATCCGCAGCTCGAGGGGGATCGGGGTGGCGGCGAGCTCGGGCCGGTCCCGTGAGTCGCCGCGCAGCGCGGTGCGCAGCACCCGGCCGAGCGCCACCGCCAGCAGGCTCGACGCGGCGTAGGGCCGGTCGTTGACGTGCTGGCGCAGCGTGAACGTGTCGGGCCCCTTCCCGGGCCCTTTCGCACTGCGCGCCGCCGGATCCGCGTCCAGCAGCAGGGCGGCCGTGCACCGGTCCTCACCCGCCTCCGGGTAGAAGACGTGCGCCGTGCCGCCGCTGACCTCGAACGACTGCAGCCTGCCGGGATGCTTCACGAGCAGGTAGCCGAGGTCGGTCGCGGGCCGGTGGGTGGTGGTGATGGTCAGCAGCACCGCGTCATGGTCCCGCCGCGATTATCGGTGGGTCAGGTGGTTTTCCCGGGCGTACAGTCGGGCTTATGGCGACGGTGCCGACCGTGCACTGGCACCGGTTGGCTGACGGCCGGGTGCAGTGCGACGTCTGCCCGAGAGCGTGCCGGCTCCATGAGGGCCAGCGCGGGTTCTGCTTTGTCCGGCAGTGCTCCGGTGACGAGATCGTCCTCACCACCTATGGCCGTTCGTCCGGTTTCTGCGTCGACCCGATCGAGAAGAAACCGCTCAACCACTTCCTGCCGGGCTCGCCGGTGCTGTCCTTCGGCACCGCGGGCTGCAACCTCGGCTGCCGCTTCTGTCAGAACTGGGACATCTCCAAGAGCCGCGAGATCGACACCCTCGCCGCCTCCGCCGACCCTTCGCAGCTCGCCGCGGCCGCTGTACGGCTGGGCTGCCGATCGATCGCGTTCACCTACAACGATCCGGTGATCTTCATGGAGTACGCGATGGACGTCGCCGACGCCTGTCGCGAGGCCGGGATCAAGGCGGTCGCGGTGTCCGCCGGCTACATGAACCCGGCGCCGCGGGAGGAGTTCTACCGGCACATCGACGCGGCCAACATCGACCTGAAGGGGTTCACCGAACGGTTCTACGAGAAGGTGACCTTCGCCCGCCTCGACGCGGTGCTGTCCACATTGGAGTACCTGCGCGGCACCGACGTGTGGTTCGAGATCACGACGCTGCTCATCCCGGGGCAGAACGACGGCGACGACGAGCTGCGCCGCGAGTGCGACTGGCTGCTGGAGCACCTCGGCACCGACGTGCCGCTGCACTTCACCGCGTTCCACCCCGACTTCAAGATGCGCGACATCCCGCACACGCCACCGGAGACGCTGCGCCGGGCCCGCCGCATCGCGCTCGACGCCGGCCTGCGGTTCGTCTACACCGGCAACGTCCACGACCCCGACGGCCAGACCACGCACTGTCCGGGCTGCGACCGGCCGGTCGTCGTCCGCGACTGGTACGACCTGCGCGCCTACCACCTGACCGACGACGGCCTCTGCGTCCACTGCGGACACCGGCTGCCCGGCGTCTACGACGGCCCGGCCGGGACCTGGGGCCAGCGCCGCCTGCCAGTAGTTTTGTCATGACGCGCCCGGCGGCAGTGGCCGGCACGTTCTACCCGGCCGATCCGGTGGAGCTCGCGACCCTGATCGACGCGATGCTCGACGCCGCACCCCCGGCACGGACACCGGTCAGTACGAAGCCGCCTGGCACGTCGGGTGGCGCGCCGTCCGACCCCACGCCCTCGACACAGACGATGGTCACTACCACGTCCGTCGATGGGCTGGTGGCCTACATCGTGCCGCACGCGGGCTACCAGTTCTCCGGCCCGACCGCCGCCCACGTCTACCGCGAGCTACGCGACCGCCCGGCGCCCTTCGAGCGGGCCGTCGTCCTCGGCCCGGCCCATCATGTGCCGCTGCGGGGCGCCGCCGTGTCCACCGCCACTGCGTGGGCGACCCCCCTCGGCGAGATCGCGATCGACACGGACCGCGCCCGGCTGCTGGTCGACCGCGGGCTCGCCGTCGCCGACGACCGCCCGCACGCCCCTGAGCACTCGATCGAGGTGCAGGTGCCGCTGCTGCTTCGCGTACACCTGCCGAAACTGCTGCCAGTGCTCATCGGGCCCGACGATCCGGACGCGGTCGCCGCGCTGCTCGACGCCGTCGCGGGACCGGGCACGGTGGTGCTGTGCAGCACCGACCTGTCGCACTACCTGACCGAGGAGGAGGCCCGGCGGCGCGACGCGGCCACCGCGGCGGCCATCGACGACCTGGCGCCGGAGCGGATCGGCGCGGGCGACGCCTGCGGCCGGCACGCGCTGCGCGGCCTGCTCACCTGGGGCCGGCGGCACGCGCTGCGCGTGGACCGGCTCGCGCTCGCCACGTCCGCGGACACCGGCGGGCCGAGGGACCGGGTCGTCGGCTACCCGGCGGTGCGTCTCTCCCGCGCGCCTTACTAGGTAGACGTCGCGGACGGGTTCATCCGTTGCACGCGAAATGTCCAGAAATTGCCGCACGAACGGGCGACCACGGTCGTGGAGCCCGTGCCCGTCTGGTGCGGTGAGGGCGCCTGCGGACGGCGCCGGAACTGGAGACGGGGATGTCAGCGATAGCGGCAGCGCCGGACAACGGCACCGCGACCTGGACGCCGATGACCCGCGAGCAGCGCGAGCAGTTCGACGCGGACGGTTACCTCGTGATCAAGGGCGTGCTGAGCCCGGACGAGGTGCGCCACTACGCGTCGGTGCTGGAGACCGCGCACCAGCAGCACCCCCGCGCCGCGGACGGCTCGTTGCACCTGCTCAGCCCGGTTACCCACCATCCCGACCTGGTCGACCTGATCGACCACCCGGCGACGTTTCCGCTGGTCTGGTCGATCCTCGGGTGGAACGTGCACATCTACCACTCGCATCTTGACGTACACCCGCCGCTGGCGGCGCCGAAGCCCGACTGGTGGCACTGGCACCAGGACGGCGGCCGGCAGAACCGCGAGCTGGAGACCGACCCGCGCCCCCGGCTGTCGGTGAAGCTCGCCTACTGGCTGTCCGACGTGTCGGAGACCGGCCGCGGCAACCTGACCCTGATCCCCGGCAGCCACCGGACCAACTGGCTGCCCGGCCCGCCGACCCGCGACGTGCCGTGGCCGACGCCGGACGGTGCGCGGCAGGTCGCGGTCGACGCCGGTGACGTCGTGTTCTTCGACCGGCGGATCTGGCACGCGCGGTCGGACAACCTCTCCGACATCACGCGCAAGTGCGTGTTCCTCGGCTACACGTACCGGTGGATCGCCATCCGCGACGACGTCGCCGGCCTGCCGCAGCGCTCCTGGTGGTCGGGCCTGAACCCGGTCCAGCAGCAGCTGCTCGGCGGCGTCGGGAACACCGGCGGCGGGCACGGCCACGACAACGGCACCGACGGCGACCACCACTGGGGCCACTACCCGCAGACCACGCCGCTCTACGAGGCGCTGCGCGACCGCGGGCTGTTGGACCCCGGTTACCCTCCGCTGATTCCCTGACATTCGCAACAGATCCTCCCCCTGACCCGTCATAGGGTCATGGGGAGGGGGTCGGGTTGACGTTCGAGGAGTTCGTGGAGGCGCGGCTGCAGGCGCTGCTGCGCTACGCGGTCATGCTCACCGGCGATCCGCACACCGCGCAGGACCTCGTGCAGGAGACGATGATCCGGGCGCAGCTGAAGTGGCGCCGGATCGCCGCCGCCAGCGTGCCTGAGCACTACGTCAAGCGCATGCTCACGAATGCCTATATCGACCTGCACCGCGGCTCGTGGCTGCGCCGGGTGGTGCTGCGGGCGGAGCTGCCCTCCGAGGCGGCCAACCGTGATCTCGTGGTGGCCGATCACGCCGGGGCGTCCGCCGACCGCGACCAGATGTGGATCTGGCTGGCCCGGCTGCCCCGGCGGCAGCGGGCCGCCCTGGTGCTGCGGTACTACGAGAGCCTCAGCGACGTGGAGATCGCCGAGGTCCTCGGCTGCGCGATCGGCACCGTCCGCTCGCTGATCTCCAGGGCGCTCGCGACGCTGCGCACCGAGGTCGTGCCGGAGCTGATCGGCGGCGACGTCCGATGAACGACGCCGTGACCTCGCCCCTCACCGACGCCCTCACCGACGCCTTCGCCCGGCACGAGGACGACGTGCCTGACGCCATGGCGCTGCGCCCGGCGATCGCCGCCGGTGCCAGCAAGCGCCGCGCGCGTCGCCGCCGCCGCTGGGCGGTCTCCTCCGGCGCGCTGGTGCTGGCGCTCGCCGCGTCCCTGGTCTTCACCCTGCGCGACCCGTCGCCGCCCGCGCCCCAGGTCGAGTCGCTGGTGGACGCGGGCACGGCCGATGTCAGCAACTTCCTGCTGCTGGGCACCGACCGGCGGCCGCAGTCGGCGGGCGACACGGTGCGCGCCGACGCGATCCTCCTGTTACACGTCGACCCGGACACCCGCACCGTCTACCAGCTGTCCATCCCGCGCGACCTGGTCGTGGACGTGCCCAACTTCGGCCGCCAGCAGGCCAACAACGCATACGTCTTCGGCGGTTACGAGCTGACCGCCCGCATCCTCGGCGACCTGCTCGGGGTCGGGATCGCCGGTGGCGCGGTCGTCGACTTCAACGGCATGCAGCGGGTCACGGACGCCGTCGGCGGTGTCGACCTCTGCGTCGACCAGCGGACCGTCTCCATCCACCTCGGCGTCGACGCCACGGGCCGCACCGCGCCGCTCCGTCCTGGCATGCGCCCCGTCGTGTACGAGCCGGGCTGCCGCCACTTCGCCGGATGGGAGGCGCTGGACTTCGTCCGGCAGCGCCAGTCGCTCACGAACGGTGGCGACGACCGCGACACGCACCTGCGGCAGCTCCTCGCCGCGCTCGCCCGGAAGCTCAGCGATCCGGTGAAGCTGGCCAAGGCGATGCCGGTCGCGGGCGGCGCCCTCGACCTGCACCTCGGCGACATGTCGCTGCCGACGCTGGCCGGCATGCTGGCCCGCTACGACGCCGCGCACGTGCCGGGCCTGAAGCTGCCGCTCAGGGCGGACCGCACGATCGTGCCGGGCGGCGACGGCCTGTTCGCCGCGCTGCGCAACGGCACCGTGCCGGAGTGGGCCGCCGCGCATCCGCAGTTCGTGTCCTAGCGGTATTCGTCGTCCTGGCCGGCGTCGCGGTCCTGTTCGACGGCGTCGTACTCGTTCGCGTCCCAGGGATGCGCGCTCTTGAACACCGTCCCGCGCTCCGTCGGGTCGGCAGGGAGTGCCTGCTCGGCGGCGTCGGCGGGCGATGCCTCCGGGTCGCGCACATCAGGGTCGAGCCGGTCGTCGACGGTCAACAGATCTTCATCGGGCTGAGCCATGTGTCCTCCCTCAGGTTTCTCCAACCGTACGACCGAATCGGCGGTAACGCGGCCTAGCCGGGCAATTCACCTTGTCCCCACCCTCCCGCCGTACATGAGCCAATGCCACTGCGAGATACTCCGTTGCAGGACAGCGCGGTCCTCGACGAGCCGCGCACGCCCGGCTCCAACACCGCACGATCCAACAGCCAAGGAGCGCCGTCATGCCCATCGCCTCTCCCGATGTCTACGCCGAGATGCTCGACCGCGCCAAGGCCGGCGCGTTCGCCTACCCGGCGATCAACGTCTCGTCGTCGCAGACGCTGAACGCGGCGCTGCGCGGCTTCGCCGATGCGGAGAGTGACGGCATCATCCAGGTCTCCACCGGCGGTGCCGAGTACCTCTCCGGCCCGACGGTCAAGGACATGGTCACCGGCTCGGTCGCCTTCGCCGCGTTCGCCCGCGAGGTCGCGAAGAAGTACTCGATCAACGTGGCGCTGCACACCGACCACTGCCCGAAGAACAACCTCGACAAGTTCGTCCGGCCGCTGCTCGCCATCTCGGCCGAGCGCGTCGCCAAGGGCGAGGAGCCGCTGTTCCAGTCCCACATGTGGGACGGCTCGGCGGTGCCCCTGACCGAGAACCTGCAGATCGCCGAGGAGCTGCTGGCGCTGACCGCCGCGGCCAAGGTCGTCCTGGAGATCGAGGTCGGCGTCGTCGGCGGCGAAGAGGACGGTGTCGTCGGCGCGATCGACGAGAAGCTCTACACCACCGTCGAGGACGGCCTGGCCATGGTCGACGCCCTCGGCCTCGGCGAGAAGGGCCGCTACATGGCCGCCCTGACCTTCGGCAACGTCCACGGCGTCTACAAGCCGGGCAACGTGAAGCTCAAGCCCGAGATCCTCAAGACCATCCAGGACGCGGTCGGCGCCAAGTTCGGCAAGGACAAGCCGCTCTCCCTGGTCTTCCACGGCGGCTCGGGCTCGCTGCTCGAGGAGATCCGCGAGGCACTCGACTACGGCGTCGTGAAGATGAACATCGACACCGACACGCAGTACGCCTTCACCCGCCCGGTCGCCGCCCACATGTTCAGCAACTACGACGGCGTCCTGAAGGTCGACGGCGAGGTCGGCAACAAGAAGGCCTACGACCCGCGCGCCTGGGGCAAGGTCGCCGAGGCCGGCCTGGCCGCCCGCGTCGTCGAGGCCTGCGAGCACCTCCGCTCGACCGGCACCACGCTGTCCAAGTAGTTCCCGCGGTTTTTCCGAGGCCCGGCCCCTCTCACCCGAGGGCGCCGGGCCTTCGCATGCGGCCCGGCAACCGGATCGGCGGCCGGGCCTTCGCGTGCTCAGGCGGTCAGGATCTCGGCGGCCTCGGCGACGTCGTCGGTGATGTGGAGCAGGTGGCGCAGGTCGCCGACGGGGGACGCGGCCAGCAAGGGCTCCAGCAGGCTGCGGACCGGCAGGCGCTCGGTCCAGTGCTTGCCGTCCAGGAAGACGAACGGGCCGCTCACGCCGTCGGTGGCGTAGAACGTCTTCGTCGCGGCCTGGAAGATCTCCTGCACCGTGCCGGCCATGCCGGGGGCGAAGACGATGCCGCCGCGGGACAGGCGCAGGATGGTGTCCTCGCGGATCGCGTTGGAGAAGTACTTCGCGATCTTGGCGGCGAAGAGGTTGGCGGGCTCGTGGCCGTAGAGCCACGTCGGGATCGCCAGGCCGCCGCGGCGGGCCCAGGTCACCGGGTCGACGGCCACCTGGTCGGCGGGCTCGACCGAGTCGGGCGTCGGCGGGACCGGTCGCGCATACGCCGCCCGTACGTCCAGCGCCGCCCTCGTGAAGGGGTCGTGGTCGTGGAAGTCGGGCGCCGCGGACAGGCGGTCGATCGCGTCGGCGAGGGCGCTCAGCGGCTGGTCGGCGAGGAACGCGCCCAGGTTGGCGGCCTCCATCACGCCCGGGCCGCCGCCGGTGACCACCAGCCGGTCCGCGCCGGCGAGACGCCAGGCCAGCTCGGCGGCGTTGCGGTAGTCGGAGGCGCCGCGGGGGACGGCGTGGCCGCCCATGATGCCGATCGCGGCGGCGGGGCCGCGCGCGCCGATCCAGCCGGCGGTGACGTTGGCCAGCGCGTTGTCGATCCCGGAGTCGTGCATCCGCTGCGCGATCGCCTCGCGGATCTCCGGCGTCGCGCCGCCGGTCGCCCGGAAGTGCTCGTAGACCAGCGTGTCGAACATGCCGCCGAACCCGTCGGAGGCGAACCCGGCGGCGAGGTCGTCCGGCACGTACAGCTGCGAGGGGTGCGTCGGGTAGGGCAGCCCGGCGAACTCGGGGACCACCACCGCCCGCCGCCGCAGCAGGTCGACGACGGCCTCGGTGGCCGCGAAGTGGCAGCCGACGAAGAGCGTGTCCTGCACGTCGACGCCGGAGAGGTCCACGGCGGCGAGGTCGAGACCCTGGACGACCTTCGTGGCGAGCGAGCCGTTGTCCAGATGGAACAGCAGCTCCTCCGGCGACTCGATCTCGTCGGGCGAGTGGTCGTGCAGCGCGACCACGTCTGGCGGGGGCGGAGTGGGCACGACGCCATCTTGCCAGGTGGTGCAAAGGGCGATGGCCCGACCGTGGAGATCGGGCCACCGCGTTACCGGGTCCTGGGGAGGCTCCGGACCTCCCTTTCTAGTACTCGCCCGAACCGGGCACACCCCCCGCTCGCGGGACGCAGCCTCCACCGTTCAGCCAACCTGGTTGAATGGCTGGATGCAGAACCTGCTGCCCCAGCCTTCACCGACGCTGCTTCCCGACGAGCCCGAGGCCGCCGCGCAGCTCGCCGCCGCCGCCGGTTCCGAGAAGGACGTCAAGGACGTCGCAGCGGCCCACCCGGCGTTCAGCGCCGCCTGGGCCGAGCTCGCCGAGCTCGCCCTCGCCGACGGCGAGCCGGTCACCGCCTATGCCTACGCCCGCACCGGCTACCACCGCGGCCTCGACCAGCTGCGTCGCAACGGCTGGCGCGGCGCCGGCCCCGTGCCGTGGTCGCACGAACCCAACCGGGGCTTCCTGCGCGCGCTGAACGCGCTCGGCCTCGCCGCCGAGTCGATCGGCGAGGCCGACGAGGCGGAGCGCTGCGCGAAGTTCCTCGACGACAGCGACCCGGCGGCCACGGCCGCCCTGCGGTAACCCGTCACAGCCCTTCGGAGATGGCCGCGGCGACCTTCAACCAGGCGTCGCGGCTCGCCGAGGTCAGACCCCCGTAGCGGATCGGCTCTCCCGAGTCGATGAAGCGTTCGTACGGCGCGAGCAGCACCGTCCTGGTCCGCGCCGCGAAGTGGCGGGTGATCGCCGGGATGTCGAGGTGCCGGCGGCTCGGCGGCATCGACACGACGGTCACCGCCTGCCGGACCAGCCGCTGCCGGCCGTGCTGCTCCAGGTGGTCGAGCATCCTCGACGCCGTCTCGGCCGAGTCGTTGCGGGCCGACATCGTGACCACCAGCTGGTCGGTGGCGTCGATCGCGGCCTGCCAGTTCTCCGCGCGGACGTTGTTGCCGGTGTCCACCACGATCAGCTTGTAGAACCGGCTGACCACGTCGCGGATCTCGCCGAACGACTGCGCGGTGAGCATCTCGCCGGCGGTCGCGGACTCGTCGCTGGCGAGCACGTCGAACATGCCCTCGCCCTGCGCCCTGACGTACTGCGACAGGTCGCCGACCCGGCCCTGCGCGCCCTGGAAGTGGTCCAGGTCGCGGAGCAGGTCACGGACGGTCCTGTTGTGGAAGTCCTGCTGCGCCCGCATGCCGAGCGTGCCCTGGGTCTCGTTGTTGTCCCAGGCCAGCACGTACCCGCCGCGCTTCTGCCCGAACGTCATCGCCAGCAGCAGCACCGCGACCGTCTTGCCGGCGCCACCTTTCGGGTTGACCACGGTCACCTGCCGCAGCCCGCCGAAGTTGCGCCGGACGAGGTCGACGTCGCGCCGGAACTCCAGCTCCCGCCGTCCGGGGCTGAGCGACAGCACGCCGAGCGTGCCCTTGGACACCGCCCCACGCACCCCGCGGGCCGCGACCGGGTCGGCGGGCCGCGCCTGCCTGCGCCGCGCGAACTCGTCCGCCGTCGGCGTGCTCCCGTCCGACCAGCTCGCGGGCGGGGGCGCCTCACTCGGCGGCCGGTGCGCCACCGGCGGCGCCGGGTGACCGGGCGGCGCCTGATGAGCCGCAGGTCCTTGGTGTGGCGTCGGCGGCTGATGCACGGGCGGCGCCGGCGGCTGATCCGTCGGGGGAGCTTGATACGCGGGCGGCGCCGGCGACTGATCGGTGGGGGGCGCCTGGTAGGCGGGCGGCGGTTGATACGTGGCGGGCGCCCGGTAGGTGGGCGGCGCGGGCGGTGGTGGCGCCGCCTGCGGGTGGGACAGGACCGGGGGCCGCGGCGCCGGCACGCCGTTGACCGGCACCGCACCGTTGCCAGGTGGCGCTCCGCCGCCCGGCAGGAAGATCGGCCCCGCGCCCGAGACGGGGATCCCACCGGCTCCGGAGACCGGGATCGCGCCCGCGCCCGAGACCGGCACGTGCGGGACCGGCTGCCCGTGCTGAATCTCACTGCCGCGGTCGTCGGCGTCCGGTGCGGGCTCGAGCCACGGCCCCGGATCGCCGGCGTCGACGTCGCCCCGCCCGCTCGCCTGCGTCAACCGCGTCCGGGTCGGCGGCTGTGACCAGGGCGACCCGACGTGCTCCGGCTCCTCCTGCGGAGCGTCGTCCTCCCGCGGAGCGCCGCCGCCCTCCCGGACGGCGTGAGCTTCGGTGCGCCGGCCCGAGACGAACTCGTCGGGCGGCCAGAGTGCGTCGTTCACAGCTGTTCCCCTCCCGCGCTCCCCCACCGTATGCGAGTCGGCACCGTATGCGAAGGAGACGCTTAGGGGACGTACACGGCCCAGGCCGCGCGCTCCATCCACCACGAGCGCTTCCGCGTGAGGGTGCCCTCGGCGCCGTCGTCGACGAAGGGGATCTCGGTGCGGGGGGTGATGGCGACCGCCCGGCCGTGCGCGCGGCGGACCTCGATCTCGACGCGGGGCCGGCGGAAGAGCGACCTGGATGCCCGCGGCACCGCCACCGCCACGTCCAGGACGCCGTCGTCCACGGAGGGCGACAGGACCAGCGGGAGGCCGTCGACCGTCGCATACCGCGAAGCGTTGGCCACCACCGACATGAGCACGGGCTCGGTGCCGTCGGCGAGGACGGCGTCGTCGACCTCGACCCGGGCGAGGAACGTGCTGGCCGAGCCGCTCGCGTCGACCCCGCCGACCAGGACGCCGTCGAGGGTGACCCCGCCGCCGTCGTTGCGCAGCAGGTCCAGGCGGCGGGTGTTGCCACCGAGGACGGCGGCGGCCACGTCGGCGGGGTTGCGGGGCAGGCCGAGGCGGGTCACGAGGTCCGTGGAGTCGGGGCCGAGCGGCAGGATGCCGACCGGCGGCAGGTCCGGCAGCGTCCGGTCGTCGGGGATGACCTCCTCCGACAGTGCCCGCTTGCTGGGCGCCGGGGCGTACATCCGGACCAGCCGCCGCATGACCGCGCGGAGCTGGCCGTCGGCGGCGGTCGCCACGACGAGCCGCACGTCCGGCAGGGCCTTCAGCGCCGCGTCGATCTCCGCGTCGGTGTGTGCGACGACCGTCTCGACCTGGGCGCTTGCTGTGCGCAGCGCGTCGCGGCAGGCAAGAATAGGGGTACGCGTGCCGCACGCGCCGCCATCGCAGCCGCAGGAGCTGCCTTCGCCCAGCGCGAGCACCACCACGTCGACCACCGTTGTCAACCTGCCTTTCACGCGGTTGTTAGCCTGGCACCCCGGGCGACCCGCTGGGGCGCCCGACCCTTTGGAGAGGGCAACAGACGATGCCAGCGATCGTGCTCATCGGCGCTCAGTGGGGCGACGAGGGCAAGGGCAAGGTTACCGACATGATTGGCGGCGACGTCGACTACGTCGTGCGCTACTCCGGCGGCAACAACGCGGGTCACACCGTGGTGACGCCGGACGGGCAGAAATTCGCCCTGCACCTCATGCCGTCAGGGGCACTGTGGCCCAACGCGGCGATCGTCATCGGCAACGGGGTGGTCATCGACCCGAAGGTGCTGCTGGTCGAGATCGACGGTCTCGCCGAGCGCGGCGTCGATGTGTCCCGCCTGATGATATCGGGTGACGCACACCTCATCATGCCGCATCACCGGGCCCTGGACCGGGTCGTGGAGCGCTACCTCGGCTCGTCCCGGATCGGCACGACCGGCCGTGGCATCGGCCCGGCCTATGGCGACAAGGTCGCCCGCATGGGCATCCGCGTCCAGGACCTGCTCGACCCGGGCATCCTGCGCAAGAAGCTCGAGATCGTGCTGCGCGAGCGCAACCAGGTCCTCTTCAAGGTGTACAACCGCAAGGAGATCGACGTCGACGCGACGGTCGAGGAGTACCTGACCTACGCGGAGCGCCTGCGGCCCTACATCACCGACACCCGTCAGGTGCTGTGGAAGGGCCTGGAGGAGGGCCGGACGGTCCTGCTCGAGGGCGCTCAGGCGACGATGCTCGACATGGACCACGGCACGTATCCGTTCGTGACGTCGTCCAACCCGACCGCGGGCGGCGCCTGCGTCGGCGCGGGTGTGCCGCCGACCGCGATCACGCAGGTCATCGGCGTGACGAAGGCCTACACGACGCGGGTCGGCTCCGGCCCGTTCCCGACCGAGCTGTTCGACGACTTCGGCGTGCACCTGCGCAAGATCGGCCGGGAGTACGGCACGACGACCGGCCGGGAGCGCCGCACCGGCTGGTACGACGCGGTCGTCGCCAAGTACGCCACCAGGCTCAACGGCATCACCGATCTGGTCGTTACCAAGCTCGACGTGCTCTCCGGCCTGGAGAAGGTCCCGCTCTGCGTGGCCTACGAGGTGGACGGCAAGCGCACCGACGAGATGCCGATGACGCAGACCGAGTTCCACCACGCCACCCCGGTCTACGAGGAGCTCCCCGGCTGGTGGGAGGACATCTCGAAGGCGCGCGAGTTCGCCGACCTGCCGGCCAACGCGCAGCGCTACATCGAGCGGATCGAGGAGCTCGCCGGCACCCGGGTGTCGATCGTCGGGGTGGGTCCCGGGCGTGACGAGAACGTGGTGCGTCACAGCCTGCTTTAATCTGTCGCGTGCGCGTACTCCTGCTCGGCTCCGGCGGTCGTGAACACGCCATCGCCGCCGCCCTGGTTGCCGACCCGGCCGTGACCGATCTGATCGTCGCCCCGGGCAACCCCGGCACCGCCGCGATCGCGACCAACGTGGGGGTCGACGCGCTCGACCCGGACGCGGTCGCGGCCCTCGCCGTCGAGCGCGGCGTCGACCTGGTCGTCGTCGGCCCGGAGGCGCCGCTCGTGGCGGGGGTCGCCGACGCGGTCCGGGCGAAGGGCATCGCCTGCTTCGGCCCGTCGCAGGCGGCCGCGCAGCTGGAGGGCTCGAAGGCGTTCGCGAAGGACGTGATGCGGGCGGCGGGCGTGCCCACCGCCCGCTCGTTCGTCTGCACCTCGCCCGAGGAGCTGGCGGAGGCGCTCGACACGTTCGGCGCGCCCTACGTGGTGAAGGACGACGGTCTCGCCGCCGGCAAGGGCGTCGTCGTCACCGAGAGCCGCGACGAGGCCCTCGCGCACGGCGCCGCCTGCGGGCGGGTCGTCGTCGAGGAGTACCTGGCCGGCCCCGAGGTCTCCCTCTTCGTCGTCACCGACGGCACCGCCGCCGTGCCGTTGCAGCCGGCCCAGGACTTCAAGCGCATCGGCGACGGCGACACCGGGCCCAACACCGGCGGGATGGGCGCGTATTCGCCGCTGCCCTGGGCCCCCGCGGGCCTGGTCGACGAGGTCATGGTGGCGGTGGTGCAGCCCACGCTGGCCGAGATGCGCAAGCGCGGCACGCCCTTCACGGGGGTGCTCTACGTGGGGCTGGCGCTGACCGCCCAGGGCCCGAAGGTCATCGAGTACAACTGCCGCTTCGGCGATCCGGAGACCCAGGTCGTCCTGGCCCGCCTCGAAACGCCGCTCGCCGGCGTCCTGCACGCCGCCGCCGTCGGCCGGCTCGCCGAGGACCCGCCGCTGGCGTGGCGCCCCGGCTCGGCCGTCTGCGTGGTCATGGCCAGCGCCGGCTACCCGGAGTCGGCCCGCAAGGGCGACGTCATCGCCGGCGCCGACGGCGTCCCCGGTGTCATCCACGCCGGCACCGCCCGCTCGGAGGACGGCGCGCTGGTCACCGCGGGCGGGCGGGTCCTCACCTGCACCGCGACCGGCGACACCCTGGCCGACGCCCGCGCGGCCGCCTACCGGCTCGTCGACGCGATCAGCTTCGACGGCGCCCAGCACCGCACCGACATCGCCCTCGCCGCCCTCGAGGACAGGATCTCGATCCCCTAGGCAACCCCGCACGTGCCGGCCTCCGTTCTCCCGGTGAACCCGACCGGAGAGGGAGCACGGATGCCGACCGAGCAGGCCTACCGCGACTACGTCGCGGGCAACCTGGACCGCCTGCGCCGCACCGCGTACCTGCTGTGCGGCGACTGGCACCTGGCCGACGACCTGACGTCGACCGTGCTGGTCAAGCTGCTGCGGCACTGGAAACGCGCGTCGAGGATGGAGCATCCCGACGCGTACGTGCGGCGCATGCTCATGTCCGCCTGGCTCGACGAGCGCCGCCGCCCCTGGCGCCGCGAGTCGTCCACCGACCGCCTGCCGGACCGCCCGGCCTCCGGTCCGGACGCCGACCAGCGGCTGGACGTGCTCTCCCTTCTCGCCGGGCTGCCCCCGCGCCGCCGGGCCGTGCTCGTCCTGCGGTACTTCTGCGACCTGTCCGTCGAGGAGACCGCGCAGGCACTCGGCTGCAGCGAGGGCACCGTCAAGAGCCAGGCCGCCCGCGCGCTGGAGTCGCTGCGGGCCGGCCTTACGGAGGGAGACCCGCAGTGGATCTGACCCATGCCATGCACGCCGCCACCCAGGACCCGCCACCCACCAGCATCGACGTCGACCAGCTCATCACCGGCGAGCACCGCCGGGTCCGCCGCGTGCGGGCGGTCGCCGCGGCCCTCTCGGTCGCGGTGCTCGTGACGGGCGTCGTCGCGCTGCCGCAGTACCTGTCGCAGAAGCCGTCCGGGCAGAGCCCCGGCCT
Organism: Dactylosporangium sp. NPDC050588; assembly: GCF_040654975.1. Lineage (NCBI taxonomy): Bacteria > Bacillati > Actinomycetota > Actinomycetes > Micromonosporales > Micromonosporaceae > Dactylosporangium > Dactylosporangium sp. NPDC050588. Next base: position 42,486 of record NZ_JBFAJA010000006.1, read on the forward strand.
GCCCCCGCCGTCGGCGATGGCCACCGCGACTCGGTCGCCGGGCGTGTGCGTCACGCCGTCGCCCACGGTCGTCGTGCCGACCGGATACCCCAGCAAGGAGGAGGCCACGCCGCACCCGCTCGTGCCGGTGACCGAGTCCTGCGGCGCCGCGATCGCCCGGCTCAGCGACGAGCTGACCGCGCTGCTGCCCCGCATGGCGCCCGGCGCCACCTTCACCAACGCCAGGGACGGCAGCCCGCTGCCCGCGATGGTGATGAAGGACGGGGGCCCGCAGCTCGGCTACTCCGCCGGGTTCAACGTCGGCGCCGGTGTCGTGTCGATCCATTTCGTGGCCGCCGAGCAGACCCCCGCGCAGTTCCGCGCCTTCGCCGTCGAGCAGTGCGCGATCGTCGGAGCGAACTGCCGGACCGCCACGGTGTCCGGCGCCGAGCTCCTCGTCCGCAACGACCTGAAGAGCGGCTACGGCATCGACGTCTGGGCCGTGCGCCCCGACGGCGTGCAGCTGCTCGCCCTGACCCGCGCCAGGACCCCCGACCGGCCGACGCCGCTCACCGAGCAGCAGCTCATCGACCTGGTCATGAACCCCGCCTTGACGCTCTACCCCTGAGTCGAGCCTGCACGAGGTCCTGCGTGACGGCCATCGAGGTGCACCACTCAGATCCTGGGGTCGGCAGCAGCGCAGATGATCGCCGCGAAAAGTCTCGCCAGTAGTGCAACCTCCCGACGCGGCCGGCGTGTCAGTGCTGCACACCCGTCCCGGTGTGCCTGACGGGGAGGAACCCATGAGAAGACACCCGCTGCTGGGGGCGGCCGTGGCCGGCGCCGCACTGGTGCTGGCGCAGGTCGTGGTCGCGCCCGCCGCGACGGCCGTGACGGTCCCGCCGGCCGCGCCGACGGTGACCGCGGTCAGCACGTCGTTCACCGTCGGCGTGAAGGGGAAGTTCCGCTTCGCCGAGCCGGCCGGCGGCCCGGTCCCGGCGGCGTTCGTGTATCAGCTCAACTCCGGGGCGCCCACCCGGGTCGCCACCAGCACGCGCGCGGTCACGGCCGTCGAGCCGGACGGCACGTTCACCGACACCACCACGATCTTCTTCAACGCCGCGTACCCGCCGCCCTTCGCCGACCAGGACCTGACCGGCGACGGCCGGCCGGACCTGCTGACCGCCGGGCCGGCGACCGGGCTGCCGCAGGGCGTGTGGCTCGCCGCCGGCCGCGCGCAGCGCGGTGGGCTGCGCACCCCGGCGGCGGGCATCGCGGGCCTGTCCTACTGGCCCGCACCTGACTTCGACGGCGTGCAGGTCATCTCCGGCCGGTTCACCGGCACGAGCTTCAACGACGTGTTCGTGTTCTACCCGACCGGCCCCAACGCGGGGCTTGCCATGATCGTGCCGAGCCTCGACGACGGCGGCCCGCTCGACGTCACCGGGGCCACGATGCTGTACGCCGGCACCATGTCGGACCTCGACGGCAACAACCCGATCGCGGTCGCCAACGCCTACGACAGCGCCGCCTCGGGCTTCGCCTATCCCGACCTGTTCGGCATCGTCGGCGCCCCGGGCTCGGGCTACACCCTCGACTACTACCCCAACTTCAACGGCACCGGCGCCTACTACATGCCCAACCCGACGCCGCTGGCCACGCCGGCGGGCGGCACCGACTGGGAGTCGTGGCGGATCGCGTCGAAGCTGCTGCCCAGCGGCACCGCGCTGCTGCTGTGGAACGGGTCCACGGGCGCGGTGCACCTGTGGACGTCGGTCACCTACGACGGCACGACCCTGCACTACACGGACCACCGGCTGGCCACGGACTGGCACCCGGATGCCGCGTCGGTGCAGCTGACCCAGGACGCGGACGGCAACCCGGTCATCTGGACGGTGTCCACGGCCGGGGTCGCGACCGCGTACCTGGTCAAGAACCTGTCGACGCTGAAGGCCCAGCCGGCCCAGCCGCTCCTGCCGTGAACCCGCGCCCGCGTGCGGTCGACAAACGGGGGACCGCACCCGGGCGCGGTTCAGTCGCCGAAGAGGCGGCGGCGGACGACCTTGCCGGTGGCGTTGCGGGGCAGGGCGGCGACGAAGTACACGTCGCGCGGGACCGAGAAGCGGGCGAGGCGGTGCCGGACGTATTCGCGCACCGCCTCCGGGTCGACGTACTCGCCGTCGTGCAGGGCGATCCACGCGGCGAGCCGCTGGCCGAACTCCTCGTCCGGCACGCCGGCGACGGCGACCTCGCGGACCTGCGGCAGCTCGGCGATGACGTCCTCGACGGAGCCCGGGTAGACGTTCTCGCCGCCGGAGATGACCATGTCGTCCTCGCGGCCGTCGACGAAGAGCAGGCCGTCGGCGTTGAGGTGGCCGAGGTCGCCGGTGGCCAGCAGGTCGCCGTGGGACTCGCGGCCGGTGCCGTTGGTGTAGCCCTCGAAGAGCATGTCGTTGCCGACGAAGATCCGCCCGATGACGCCGGTCGGCAGCTCGGTGCCGCTGTCGGAGAGGATCGCGACCCGGGTGCCGCGCGGTGGGCGACCCGCGGTGCCGGGGGCGTCCCGCAGCTCGTCGGGGGTGGCGATCGACGCCCAGGAGGCCTCGGTGGAGCCATACAGGTTGTACAGCACCGGCCCGTACACCTCCATGAAACGTGACGCGAGGGGGCCGGTCAGCGCCGAGCCCGAGGTGGCCACGACCCGCAGCGTCGGCATGGGTGCGGGCGCCTCCAGGAGGCGTTGCAGCATCACCGGCACGGCGAAGAGCGAGGTGCACCCGGTGGCGCCGACCGCGGCCACCGTCGACTGCGGGGTGAAGCGGCGCGCGACCACGATCGTGCCGCGCAGCGCCAGGCACAGCTGCAGCGCGGCCAGCCCCCAGGTGTGGAACAGCGGCGCGGCGACGAAGATCCGCTCGCCGGCGTAGAGCGGGATCCGTGACACCACCGACGCGAGCGGCCCGAGGCCCGACGGGTTGCGGCGCCGCGCGCCCTTCGGCGCGCCGGTCGTGCCGGACGTCAGCACCACCACCGAGCCGGCGGCCGCGGGCGGCTCCAGCTCGGCGGAGGGCGCCCGGTGGATGAGCCCGGCGGTCTTGGACATCGCCAGTCGCGGCAGGTTCGGCGGCACCGCGGCGAGCATCCCCAGCAGGTCGTCGTCGTGGATCAGCAGGGCCAGCGACTGGTCGTGCGCGACGGCCTCCAGCTGGGAGTCGCCGAGGCCGGTGTTGACCAGGACGGCCTGCGCGCCGAGCGCGATCAGGGCGAGCATCGCCTCGACCATGCCGACGGAGTTGTTGCACAGCAGGCCGATCCGGTCGCCGGCGCGCACCCCGTGCTCGGCGCGCAGGGCGTTGGCGAGGCGGCGGACCCGCAGGTCGAGCTCGGCGTACGTGAGCTGCCGGTCCTCGTCGACGACCGCGACCCGGTCGGGGTCGCGGGCCGCGGTCGAACGCATCTCGCCGTACAGCCCGAAGCCCCAGCGACGCAGGGCGTTGAGCTGCCGGACGATCCGCGTGGGCCGGCCGGGGTTGAGCAGTTTCCGGCCGGCCATCGTGCGGAGGATGAAGGGGGTGTCCATGGCTCCTCCGGCCTGTCGAAGGGGGGGAGTTACCGGATGTAGGTGCCCGAGATCGCGCGGGCGACGACCAGGCGCTGGATCTCGCTGGTCCCCTCGAAGATCGTGTAGATCTTCGCGTCGCGGAACCAGCGCTCGACCGGGTGCTCCCGCAGGAAGCCGGCCCCGCCGAGGATCTGCACGGCCTTCTCGGTCGTCGCGACGGCGACCTCGCCGGCCTTGAGCTTGCTCATCGAGCCCTCGCCGGCCTCGAACGGGCGGTTGTTGCGCCCCATCCAGGCGGCCCGCCACACCAGCAGGCGGGCGGCGTCGATCTCCATGCGCATGTCGGCGAGGGTGAACGCGATCGCCTGGTTCTCGATGATCGGCCGGCCGAACTGCACCCGCCCCTTGGCATACTCCAGCGCGTACTCGTACGCGGCGCGGGCCACACCGAGCGCCTGCGCCCCGACCGCCGGCCGGGACAGCTCGAACGTGCGCATCGCGGCCTGCCCCTGCGCCTTGCGGCCCTCGCGGGCGCGGGCGAGCCGGGCGTCAAGGGCGTCCTTGCCGCCGAGCAGGCACCGGCCGGGCACCCGCACGTCGTCGAGGAACACGTCGGCGGTGTGTGAGGCGCGCAGGCCGAGCTTCTTGAGCTTCTTGCTGCCGTTCAATCCCACTGTACCGGGGGGCACGACGAACGCCGCCTGCCCGCGGGACCCCAGCTCGGGCTCCACGCTGGCCGTCACGACGTGGACATCGGCGATGCCGCCGTTGGTCGCGTAGGCCTTCTGCCCGCTGATGACCCACTCGTCCGTCGCTTCGTCGTACCGCGCGCGGGTCTTCATCGAGCCGACGTCGGATCCGGCCTCCGGCTCGGTGGTGCAGAACGCCGCGACCTTCGGGTCGGCGGCGTCGCCGAAGCACTGCGGCACCCACTCGAGCATCTGGTCGGGCGTGCCGGAGGCGTAGATCGCGGCGACCGCCAGGCTGGTGCCGAAGATCGCCATGCCGATGCCGGCGTCGCCCCAGAAGAGCTCCTCGGACGCCAGGCACAACGACAGGCCGGTCGGGTCGCCCCAGGTGTTGGCGAGGAACTCGAAGCCATACAGGCCGATCTTCGCCGCCTCCTGGATCACCGGCCAGGGGGTCTCCTCGCGGGCATCCCACTCCGCGGCGGCCGGGCGCACGACGTCGGCTGCGAAGCCGTGCACCCAGTCGCGGAGATCCCGCTGCTCCTCGTTCAGGTCGAGCGAGAACTCGGGCATGGGGCGCTGCCTCAGGCCTTCGGGATGTCGAACAGGTTCGCGATGTTGGCGGCCAGGCCCAGGTCGCCCTTGGCCTTGAGCTTGCCGGTCATGAACATCATCATGGGGTTGCCGGCGCCGGAGACGACCTTGAGGAAGTCGACCGGGCCGACGGTGATCGCGAGCTTCGGCTCCTGGTCGGCGCTCGGCGAGAGCACGCAGGTGCCGTTGGCGATGACCAGCTCGTAGGTCTCGGCGCCGCCGTCGGGCGCGCCGGTGATCGTCCAGTGGATGATCGCGTTGGTCGCGCCGGCCCGGTCGGCACGGAAGAGCTCGGGGAAGCGGGAGAAGATGGTGTCGAGGATCGCCTTGCGCTGCGGGCCCGCCATGAGCTCGCCGAGCTGGGCGTCGGAGGCGCCCTTCACCAGCTGCGCGAACTGCTTGGGGTCGACGGAGTTGAAGTCGCCCAGGGCGTCGAGGTCGGCCATGTCGGTGTGCCCTTCGTCCTTTGAAATAAGCTACTGATGCGTAACCTTACGCACGAGTAGGTAAGGTGACAAGATGCTGAAACGACTTCCGCGCGTGGTGCGTGAGCAGCAGATGCTCGACGCCGCGGTGCAGGTCTTCTCCAAGCATGGCTTCCACGCCGCGTCGATGGACGAGATCGCGGAGGTCGCCGGCATCTCCAAGCCGATGGTCTACGCATACCTCGGCACGAAGGACGAACTGTTCGTCGCGTGCCTGCACCGGGAGGCGACCAGGCTCATGGAGGCGGTGGCGGCAGGTGTACTGCCCGCGGCCCGCCCCGACGAGCAGCTGTGGCACGGGTTGCGGGCGTTCTTCACCTTCGTCGGGGCGCACCGGGACGGCTGGCGGGTGCTCTACCGGCAGGCCCGCAGCGAGCCGCACTTCGCGGGCGAGCTCGCCGGGATGCGGGCGAGGATCGTCGAGGTCGTCGCCGGGCTGCTGGAGAGCGCCGCCACGGCCGCGGAGGTGCCGGGCCGCCCGGGCGACTTCACCGCGATGGCCTACGCCTACGTCGGCGCCGCGGAGTCCCTCGCCGACTGGCTCGCCGACCACGAGGAGGAGGACCCCGACCACACCGCGACGCGCATGATGAACTTCGTCTGGGTCGGGGCCGACTCGCTCCTGCAGGGCCGCGTCTGGCGCGCCTAGTTGCCGCCGTTCAGCTGGGTGACGTAGTCGCCGGTGGGCATCAGCCCGGCGGTGTGCACCACGGTCAGGACCGCCAGCACGGCCACGACGGCGACGAGCGCCCCCGACTGGATCAGGGAGCGGTGCTGCCGCGGCGCATACGCCAGCCCGGCGGCCGCGGCCGCGCCGGCCACCATGCCACCGAGGTGCCCGGCGATCGAGATGCCGTCGATGCTGAACGTCAGGACCAGGTTGAGCACCAGCACCGGCAGGATCCCGGCGACGCTGCGCCGCATCTTGCGCAGCACGATGATCAGCGCGGCGAACAGCCCGAAGATCGCGCCCGACGCACCCGCGGTCTGCGAGAGCGGGTTGGAGAACAGGTAGACCGCGACGCTGCCGCCGAACCCCGCCACCAGGTAGAGCGCGGCGAACCGGGCCCGGCCGAGCATCGCCTCCAGGGGGCGGCCCAACACCCACAGCGCCCACATGTTCATCAGCAGGTGGAAGACGCCGTAGTGCAGGAACATCGAGGTGAAGAGGCGGTAGTAGTCGCCGTCGATCATGCCGCCGGGGATGATCTGCGCCTCGGTGGCGCTGATCTGCCGCGAGTTGTAGGTGACCAGCGAGCCCCACTCGTGCAGCGGCGTGCCGCCACCGAGCAGCCCGCCCATGCCACCGCCCGCGATCGACTGGGCGCTGCCGGAGCTGATCACACCGGCGAGGAACACCAGCACGTTGATCACGATCAGCGTGATCGTGACCGCACCGACGGCACCTTCCGTGCCGCCGCCGAACGCGGTCCGGGCGGGACGCTGCGTCCTGGCACCCTCGCGGACGCACTCCGGGCACTGGAAACCGACCGACGCCTCATTCATGCAATTCGGGCAGATCGGCCGGTCGCAGCGGGTGCACCGGACATACGTCTCGCGGTCAGGGTGCCGGTAGCAGTGAGGGACCACGTTCGCCGGCGGCTGAGTCATGCAGACAAGATTAGCCAGGCCTCCTATGAGACCCGTTCGATGTCCACCCGCTCGATCACGATGTCCTGGCGGGGCCGGTCCATCTGGCCGGTCTGCGTGCTGCCGATCTGCTGCACGACCTTCTTCGAGTCGTCGTCGACGACCTCGCCGAAGATCGTGTGCTTGCCGTTGAGGTGCGGCGTCGGGCCGAGGGTGATGAAGAACTGCGAGCCGTTGGTGCCCTGGCCGAAACGGACGCCCGCGTTGGCCATGGCCAGCAGGAACGGCCGGTTGAAGTGCAGCTCGGGGTGGATCTCGTCGTTGAAGTTGTAGCCCGGACCGCCGGTGCCGGTGCCCGTCGGGTCACCACCCTGGATCATGAAGCCGTCGATCACGCGGTGGAAGATGACGCCGTTGTAGTACGGGCCCTTGCCGGGCTCGCCCGTGCGCGGGTCGGTGTATTCCTTGCTGCCCTCGGCGAGCTCCACGAAGTTGCGAACCGTCTTCGGGGCGTGGTTGGGGAACAGCTCCAGCCGGATGGCGCCGACGTTGGTGTGCAGCGTCGCGAACAGTTGCTCGGCCACCAGTTCTCCCTTTCTTTGGTGACATTCCGTCATCACGGTATCGGATGCGGATTCTGGCGGATCCGGGTGTGCGGGCCGCTCGCACGCGGCAGGATGGCCAACAGCGGACCGGTTCGGAATGTTCTGCCTGGGTAACCCGGGGAGGACGAGGTTTCGCGGCCATGGAGGTGGAGCAAGTGTTTGGACGTCGTGAGGTCAAGACGCACCGTCGTCTCATGCAGGAGGAGCTCGGCGAAAGCCTGGGCCACCTGCGGATGGCCGCAGCGCACGCAGCCGATGGCGCTTCGGGTGCCTTGGCGCCGCGCGTCGAATACGCCCGCAAGGCGGTCAAGCCGGGCCTCGCGAAGGCCAGCGGCGCGGCGGGGACCGTCCTCGTCATCGCCCGCGAACGTTCGCTCCAGGCGAGCAAGCAGGCCGAGAAGATGGGGCGCAAGGGGAAAAAGAAGATGATGAAGAAGGAGAGCCGCACCGGTCGCCGCTGGCCGATGACCATCGGTGGCCTGCTGATGGCGGGCGCGGCGGTCGGCGCCGCCACCGCCCTGATGCGGCGTCGCCGGGCCAACCAGGCCTGGGACGAATACGGCTCGACCCGGACCACCAGCGACACCGGCTCGATGCTCGACTCGGCGAAGTCCACGATGGATGCGGGGATCGACAAGGCCAAGACGATGGGCGAGGCGGCCAAGGACCGCGCCTCGGACCTGATCGGCAGCAAGAGCGCCAACACGGGCCCCGCGGGCAGTGGCGAGTACGAGAAGCACCCGATGCCGCAGGCGGCGTCGAAGAACAGCCGGTCCTGACGTGAGCGCGCGGACGGGCCCTCCCCAGCCACGGGGGACGGCCCGTCCGCGTTTCGCTGCGCTACGTTGCTACAGCCAGCCCGACTTGCGGAACGCGCGGTAGAGCAGGGCCGAGGCGACGACCATCAGCGTCATGACGCCCGGATAGCCGAAGACCCACTTCGTCTCCGGCATGAAGTCGAAGTTCATGCCGTACACGCCGGCGACCGACGTCCATACGGCGGCGATACCGGCCCAGGCGGCGATCTTGCGCATGTCGTTGTTCTGGTCGACGCTCACCTGCGCCAGCCGCGCCTGCAGCACCGAGTTGATCACGTCGTCGAGGTAGAGCACCTGCTCGACCGTGCGCACCAGGTGGTCGTTGACGTCGCGGAAGTAGCGGCGGATCTCCTCGGGCACCTCGGCGAGCTGGCCGCTGACCACCCCGGCCAGCGGGCGCTGCAGCGGCAGGACCGCCCGCTTGAACTCCATCAGCTCGCGCTTCAGCTGGTACACCCGCTGAATCCGATCGGTGCCGGTCTTGCCCTTGCTCCGCTTCGCCGGGCTGAACACCTGGTCCTCGATGATCGCGACGTCCTCCTCGATCGCCGCGACGACCTCGACCATCACGTCGACGATGGTGTCCGCGACGGCGTACGCGACCGCCCACGGCCCGCGTGCCAGCACCTCCCGGCGCCGCTCAAGGTCCGCGCGCACCGGCGTCAGCCGGCACGCGTCGCCGTGCCGGACGGTGATGATGAAGTGCTCACCGATGAACATCAGCACGTCGCCGGTCTCCACGACCTCGCTGCTCTCGGTCAGCTCGTCGTGCTCGACGTACCGGGCGGTGCGCATCGTCATGAACGTCATGTCGCCGTACCGCTCGACCTTCGGCCGCTGCGAGGAGGTCACGGCGTCCTCGACGGCCAGCTCGTGCAGCTGGAACGTCTCCGCGATGGCGGCCATCTCCTGCGCGCCCGGCTCCTTCAGCCCGACCCAGACGAACCCGTGCCGTTGCCGCCGGGCGGCTGTGAGCGCCTCCGCGTAGTGCCAGCTGCCGGGTTGCCGTACACCATCCACATACAGCGCACAGTCGACGATCGAGCTCGTCGTCGTCGGTGGATCAGCCGTGGCCGGGACCGGTGTCGCGGGGCTCAGGATGCGTGACATCGCCCGCACCGGCCTGGCCAGTGCCCTGGACAGGGAGCCGGCCAGCTGCTCGTCGGTCATCGCGACCTCCGCCCTGTTGTTCTCGCACCAAAGTAGGCACCGGGTGAGTCGACCGCAGGTGGGGGGTGGGGGCGCGGTCGACCCACCCGGTGCCGTTGGGGGGCGGGGGGTGATGTCTGCAGCGCGATTCAGCAAAGCGCGCCGGGCTGGATTTTGGGCCATCCGGAGCCGCCTGCGGAACCCACCCCGCCATCACGGTTTGGTGTCGCTTTGGTTCAGCTGCGTTTCAGCCCTTGCGGACGGCCTCGATCGCCGCCGCCAGGCGGCTGACACCCTCGTCGACCTGGTCCGTCAGTACCGCCGAGAACGCGAGCCGCACCGAGTGCTTCCCGCCCTCCAGGAGGAAGTCGCTGCCCTTGACCACGGCAACCCCGAAGTCCCGGGCCGCCACGGTCTCCAGCTCCGTCGTGTCGACGTCCTCGGGCAGCTCCACCCACAGGAAGTAGCCACCGTCGGGCTCCACGAACGTCGCGTCCGGCACGTGCTTGCGCAGCCCCTCGGCCAGCAGGCGGGCCCGCTCGCCGAGCGTCGCCGACACCTTCGCGATCGACCGCTCGATGTCCCCGCTGACGCAGAACTGGTGCGTGATCGCCTCGGCGACCATGCTCGGGGAGATGTACAGGTTGGTGGCCCGCTTCGCGATCGCCGCGATCGTCGCCTTCGGCCCGACCAGGTAACCCACCCGCAGACCGGGCGCGATCGTCTTGGTGAACGAGCTCGCGTGCACGACCACGCCGGTCGTGTCCTGCGACAGCATCGTGGGCAGCTTCTCGCCGCGCCAGCGGATGTCCGCGTACGGGTCGTCCTCGAAGATCGTGAACCCGAACTCCTGCGCGAGCGCGACGAGCGTCGCCCTCCTCTGCGCGCTCAGGGTGACCCCGGCGGGGTTCTGAAAGTTCGGGATGATGTGCGCCAGCGTCGGGCGCACCCCGCTTTCGAGCAACGCGCGCAGCTCGTCGGTGTCGATGCCGTCGGCGTCGACCGTCACCTGGTGCACCGTGGCGCCCAGGTTGCGCAGGTTGAGCAGCGTCCGGTCATACGTGGGCTTCTCCACGATCACCGCGTCGCCCGGCTTCACCAGGTGCTCGAAGAGCAGCGCGTCGGCCTGCAGCGAGCCGTTGGTCACGATGACCTGCTCCGCGTCGACGCCGTGCTTGGCCGCGATCCACGACCGCAGCGGAAGGTAGCCGACCGACGTGCCATACGCGGTGATGCCGGCCGGGTCGGCCTCAAAGGCCCGCACCGCAGCGGCCTTCAGCCCGTCGATGTCAATGATGTCGAGACTGGGTGCGCCGCGGGCAAAAGAGATGAGCTGCATGCCGCCAGCCTACGAGAGCGTGCCGGTGCCCCTCAGCCGAGTTCCGCGCGCTCCACCTGGTGGAAAAAATATGTCGTACCCCAGTGGCAGCATGGGGGCATGACGATGGTTGGTGTTCTGGCTGACTCGGCTCAGTCCCTGCTCACGCTGCCGCCGGCGGTCTCCCACCGCCGCGCGAGCCACCGCCTCGAGACGCTGCTGCACAAGGCCTGCCCGCCCGACTTCGCCGTCCTGGCCGTCGGCCTCGGCGTCGACTGTGGCGAGGGTCGCACCTATGTCCCCGACCTGCTGGTCACCCGCCCCGAGGCCACCGACGACGACGGCGATGTGGTCCCCGCCACCGACGTCCTGATCGCCGTCGAGGTGATGTCCCTCAGCAACCCGCTGCCCGGCCTGGTCCTGCGCCGCCACGACTACGGCGCCGCGGGCATCCCGCAGTACTGGATCCTCGACGCCCGCAACCAGACCCTGACCGTCCACACCAACCCCATGCCCAGCCCCCACCCCGACGGCTACGAGACCACCACCACCGCGACACCCACCACCCCGTTCACCACCACCATCCCCTTCCCCATGACCATCGACACATCCTTGATCCGCTGACCTTCCGCCCCGCCTCCGCTCGGACTGCCCGCTCAGCCCGCGGGCCGTCCGCTCGGCTCCAAAGGCGTGTTTGGTGAGTCGGGTCCAGAGCCATTCGTTGATCGCGGTGATGGTGACGGTGGCCTGGTAGCGCACGGCGAGCAGTCGAAGCGGGTGGCCATGCCGCGGTTGCGTTCAGCTGGTTGATGCCGCACTCCACGGCGTGACGCTGCTTGTACAGCTCTGGGTCGAAGGCCGGCGGTCGTCGCCCTTCGACCCGAGGTTGCGCCGGTTCGCGGGCATGGTCGGCCTTGATCGGGATCGTTGCCCGGATGCCGTTGCCCGCATACGCCTTGTCGGCCAGGACCCGATCCGGGCGGGTCCGCGGCCGGCCAGGACCCAGGCATGGCACCCGGATACGTTCCAGCACGGGCACGAACTGCGGACCGTCGCCGCGATGGCCGGCGGTCAGCAGCAGCGATAACGCCTTACGCCCCTGGTCGCAGGCGAGGTGAACCTTCGTGGTCCGCCCGCCCCGCGACCTGCCCAGGGCGTGATCGTCTGGTTCGGTGTCCGGACGCTGGTGGAGTCGACGCTGACCGTCCACCGGACCCGGCCCGCAGCGTTTGCGCGAGCCTGCAAAGCGGTCAGCACGACAGGCCAGGTCCCATCACGCTGCCGCCGACGAACAGCCAGTACACCGTCTGCCACGGCCCATAGTCGACGGGCACGTCACGCCACGGCGAACCGACCCGGATCCGCCACCGGATGCCATCGATCAGCTGCCGCCTGCTCCACTTCAGCGGTCTGCCCTTCACCGATACCGCAGGCAGCAGCGGCGCAGGCACCGCCCACTGTGCGTCGGTCAGGTCATGCCGCCTCGTTACCGGTTCGGTGTCCACGAGGTCTCCGGAACTTGGTGCGTCTTGGTCGATACACCAGATACCGGAGACCTCACTCGTTATCGATCACCGCCACACCGACAGACCGCGGGCCTCGTGTCCCGGTCGGCCGCCGTGCTGCTGCTGTCGGCTTCGTTCTGCGGCTGGGTGCGCCCGGCTCGGTGCGCCCGACTGGGTGGGGTCTGACTGGGCGAGGCGGCATGCCGGGTGGTCTTCGGTGCCGGTGTCCTGTCGCTGGCGTGACCTGTGGGGACCGTAGATCGCGGAACGCTCGGCCAGCGCTGGTGACCGGGGCCGCCGTCGCGCTGGGATTCGTTCTTCGGACACCGTGGCGCTGAGTTCTGCCGCTACGAGCCCCGCACGCTGAAGGCGGTGGCGGTCCACAGCGCGGCAGTTCAATGTCGGCTACTGAGATGCATCACTGAGGCTTCCGGGCGGCTGGCTCCGTCTGCGGCCTCATGATCCCGAACCATTTGGTAGGTCTGGCTACCGGAATCGTTCGGGATCATGAGGGGGGGTGGTGGCGGCGGGCGGTCAGGCGGCTACGGGGGAGTTCTGGTGGACCCAGACGCGGAGGATGTCGCGGACTGAGATGACGCCCAGGACGTCGTCGTTGTCGAGGACGACGAGGTGGCGGAAGCCGCCGCGGACCATGGCGGAGGCGGCCTCTTCGATGGTCCAGGTGGGGCTGGCGTAGACGACTTCCCAGGTGATGTGCTCGGCGGTGCGTTCGACGTCGGGGTCGAGGTCGGCGCCGATGGCTTTGAGGATGTCGCGTTCGGTGATGATGCCGACGCCCGCGCCGTCGGGGTCGAGGACGATGGCGGAGCCGACGCGGTGGCGGGACATCAGCTGGGCGGCCTGGCGGAGCGTGTGGTCGGGGCCGAGCTGGACGACCGCGGTGGACATGGCCTCGTGGACCTGCATCAGGCATCACTCCTCGCAACCGGCACTTCACGCAATTCTCCCTGCTCAGGAGGGCGCGCTCAAGGGTTGACCACCCTCGCGGAGGTGGCAGGAACAGGGGCATGACGCGAGAAGGAGCGCGAGAAGGCCCGATACCGCGCCGGAACGCGCGTTAGAGTTCCGAGACGTGCGCTTTCTCAACGATCAGCAGCCGGGCTACGACCTGACGTATGACGACGTGTTCATGGTGCCGAGCCGCAGCGCTGTCGAGTCGCGCATGGCGGTCGACCTGAACTCGCGGGACGGCAGCGGCACGACGATCCCGATCGTGGTGGCGAACATGACCGCGGTCGCGGGGCGGCGGATGGCGGAGACGGTGGCGCGGCGGGGGAGCCTGGCGGTCATCCCGCAGGACATCCCGATCGACGTGGTCGCGGAGGCGGTGTCGTGGGTGAAGCAGCGGCACCTGGTGCACGACACACCGATCACGCTGGGGCCGACGGAGACGGTGTCGCTGGCGCTGGACCTGCTGCCGAAGCGGGCGCACGGCGCGGTGATCGTCGTGCAGGACGGCCGGCCGGTGGGCGTGGTGACCGAGAGCGACTGCCACGACGTCGACCGGTTCAGCCAGCTGCAGAGCGTGATGTCGCGCAACCTGCAGACGCTGCCGGAGGACATCAGCCCTGAGGACGCGTTCGTGCAGCTGACCGCCGGGCATCACAAGCTCGCCCCGGTCATCAACGCCGAAGGCCGGCTTGTCGGGATTCTGACGCGGAACGCCGCGCTGCGCGCCACGCTGTACCAGCCGGCGGTGGACAAGCACCAGCAGCTGCGCATCGGCGCCGCGATCGGCATCACGGGCGACGCGGCGGGACGGGCCGACAAGCTGCTCGCCGCCGGCGTGGACGTGCTCGTCGTCGACACCGCGCACGGGCACCAGGAGCGGATGATCTCCACGCTGCGGGCCGTCAGGGCGCTGGACCCGGGCGTGCCGGTGGTCGCCGGCAACGTCGTGACCAGGGACGGTGTCGCGGACCTCATCGAGGCGGGCGCCGACATCGTCAAGGTCGGCGTCGGGCCGGGCGCGATGTGCACCACGCGGATGATGACCGGGGTGGGCCGGCCGCAGTTCTCCGCGGTGCTCGAGTGCGCGGCGGAGGCGAGGCGGCGCGACAGGCACGTGTGGGCCGACGGTGGCGTGCGTCACCCGCGCGACGTGGCGCTGGCGCTCGCCGCGGGGGCGTCCAATGTGATGATCGGCTCGTGGCTGGCCGGCACCCACGAGTCGCCGGGCGACCCGCGGCGCGACCAGAGCGGCCGGCTCTACAAGGAGAACTTCGGGATGGCGTCGGCGCGCGCGGTGAGCCGCCGGACCGCCGACGACAGCGTGTACGAGCGCGCCCGCAAGGCCCTGTTCGAAGAGGGCATCTCATCGTCGCGGATGTATCTGGACCCGCGCCGCCCGGGCGTGGAGGACATCCTCGACGCGATCGTCGCCGGGGTCCGCAGCGCCTGCACGTACGCCGGGGCGAGCAACCTGGAGGAGTTCGCGGAGCGTTCCACAGTGGGCGTGCAGAGCGCCGCCGGGTACGCGGAGGGAAAACCGCTGGATGTCAGTTGGTGAAGGGGCCGACGGGATAGTCTCGTCACCCGCAGGTCACGTATGGTGCGTGTCGTGAAGCTCGTTCGCGACCATGGCCGTCGAGGGTGACCGACCAGCAGCCGCCAGAGGTTACCGGCCAGCAGCCGCCAGAGGTTACCGGCCAGCAGGCCTCCCGCAGCCGCCGTATGCAGGCGATACGCGTCGCGTCCCGTTTCGTCGGTGCCGGCCTGCTCGACCAGGTCGTCATCGCGACCGCGAACGCGGCGAACACTCTGCTCGGCGGCATCCTGCTGCCCAAGGACCAGTTCGGCGCGCTGGCGCTCGCGCTGAGCGTCGGCTACTTCTCGATGTACCTCAACCGGGCGTTCGTCGGCGACGTGCTGCTCGCCCTCGCGTCGCGGTTCGAGGGTGAGCACCGGGGCCGGCTCATCCGCAACGGGCTGACGACCGCGCTCTGCTCCGGCGTGACCACGATGATCGTCTTCATCGTGCTGTGGCTCGTCTGGCCGCACGACGGCAACATCGATCTCGACGAGCTCATCTGGCTGGTGCCGTTCATGGTGCCGCTGATGCTGCACGACACGGCCCGCTGCGACTACCTCGCCGACCGCCGGCCCGACAAGGCGCTCGGCATCGACCTCGTGTGGGCCGGCACCCAGGGCGTCGTGATCATCCTGATGATCCTGACGGGCAACGAGAGCCCGGGCGGGTTCCTCGCCGCCTGGGGGATCGGCGCGACCGCCGGCGCCACCGTCTACCTGCTGCGCGAGCGGCGCTTGCCGTGGCGCGGCAACCCGAAGGCGTGGCTCGCCGAGACCCGGCACCTGTCCGGCTGGTTCACCGCCACCGCGATCGTCGCCCAGGTGCAGGTCCTCGCGATCAGTTTCCTCGTCGCCGGCAAGCTGTCGAAGATCGAGCTCGGCAACCTGCGCTTCGTGCAGACCGTGCAGCTGCAGCCGGTACAGAACCTGGTGGCGGCGATCCAGGGGCTGCTGGTGCCGCGGGCGTCCCGGGCCGCCGCCGACGCCGCGAAGCCCGGCGCCGAGGGAGCCGACGCCGCCGCGACCCTGCGCCGCCAGACCAGGCAGCTCGCGCTCGCCTTCGCGGTGCTCGGCACGCTGATGGTCGTCGTCGTGTGGCCGTTGGTGTCGTGGGTACTGACGACGACGGACAAGTTCGCCGAGGCCGCGCCGCTCGCCCTGCCGATCGCGCTGCAGGGCGCCGTGTACCTGCTCCAGGTGCCGTTCACCGCCGCGATGCGCGGCATGCACCGCGCCAGGATGCTGTTCGTGCAGTACGTCGTGTTCGCGACCGTGTCGCTGACCGGCCTGTCCGTCGGCGCCAGCCAGGGCCTGCAGGGCGCCGCGTGGGGCCTGCTCACCGGCTCCACCACCGGACTCGTCTGCATGGTCGTCCTGTACGGGTACGCGCTGAAGTCCGTCGGCCCGCAGGCACCCACGCCGGCGCCGCGACTGGACGCGACCCAGAAGGCCTGAACGCGGAAAGCCTGAGACGCAGGAAGCCTGAGACGCAGAAAAAGCCGAGCAACCTTTCGGGCCCCCCGGACGTGCAAGGGCCGTGGAAGACACCGACGCCACCTACGTGGCCTTCGTGGAGGCCGCCTGGCAGCGGCACCTGCGGCTGGCCATCCTGCTGACCGGCGACCGGCACCGCGGCGAGGACCTGCTCCAGGACTGCCTGGTCAGGATCTATGAACGGTGGCGGCGGCTGGCCCGCGCCGACGACCCGCACGCCTACCTGCGGCGCATGCTCGTCAACAACAACGTGTCGCTGTGGCGGCGGCTGCGCCGCGAGCGGCTCGTCGCCGACCCGCCCGACGCCGCCGACCGCTCCGCCGACCGGCACCCCGACACCGAGCTGCTCCGCGAGGCCCTGCGGGCGCTGGCGCCCCGGCAGCGCGCGGTCGTCGTCCTGCGCCATTACGAGGACCTGCCCGAGACGGAGATCGCGGCCATCCTCGGCTGCTCCGTCGGCACGGTCAAGAGCCAGAACGCGCGGGCGCTCGCCAAGCTGCGCGCCGCCCTGCGCACACCGATCTTCGAACGGAACAGGTGACGCTCATGCTCATCGACCAGCACCTTTCGGACCAGTTGCACGACCTGGTGGACCGGGAGCCCGGCTCGCCCGCGCCGACCCGGCTGCTGCTGGAGCGCGGCCGCCGCCGCGCCCGCCGGCGTCGCACCGCGGCCCTGGCCGGGGTCACCGCCGCCGCCGTCCTCGGGGTCACCGCCGCCGCCGTCGCGCTCCAGCAGTCGCCGGCGAACGGCCCGGCGGCGACCGCGCAGAAGAGCGCGCAGGAGAGCACGCGGCAGGGGACGCCGCAGATCAGGCTGGCCGCCGCGGTCGCCGCCAGCGGGTCGACCAGCTACGCGTTCACGATCACGATGGTGGCGGGCCCCGAGACCCGCACCGCCAGGGGCGAGTTCGACCCGGCCGCCACCACCGGCGTGCTGCACTACGGCGACGGCAGCGAGCAGCGCCTCGTCGACGGGCAACGGTTCATCGGCGACGGCAAGGGCCACTGGAAGTTCCAGAACGACGGGCGGCACGACTCGCTCACGTTCAGCGGGCTCGGCGACGACCCGTTCCCGGTGTCGGGGGACCCCGCTCAGCTGCTGCAGAACCTCGCGAAGGTCGGCACGGTCACCGAGGCGTCCCCCGGCGTCTACCGGTTCACGATTCCGGCCGGCCCGACCGAGGGCGAGGCGACCGTCGCGGACGGCAAGGTCAAGAAGGTCACCTACAACACGCCGTTCTACGGGCTGGTGGACCAGAAGCTGGTCGCCACGGTCACCGTCGAGTTCGCCGGCTACGGCAAGACCGTCACGGTCCAGAAGCCGGATCGCTGGGTGGACTGACCGGGCCGAGCAGCAGGGCGGCCTCGCCGGCGAGCAGTAGCAGCCACAGCGTGCCGCCCGTGCCGCCGATCAGCCACTCGTTCGTGATCATCGTGAACAGCGCGCCCGGGAGCAGCACCACCAGCCAGGGGTCGGCGTCCCGGCGGCGCCGCCACACGTTCCACAGCAGCAGGCCGAGACCGGCGAGGAAGGCGGCGACGCCGGCCACGCCGGCCTTGCGCAGCGCTGCGATCGGCGCGTTGTCGACGGTCAGCTTGATGTCGGCGCCGCTGCTCGCCCGGTACACGGTGGCCCGGGCGTCGCGGGTGTTGCCGAGCAGCTGCTCGGTGCGGCTGTCGTGCCGCCAGTCGGTTCCGACCTGCCGCCACGTCTCGACCCGGCCGCTGCTGACCCCGGCGTCGTCGCCGTACCGCTCCTTGACCAGGAACGACGGGCCGTTGACGAGCAGCACGAGCCCGAGCGCGGCGGCGGGGACGAGGGTGAGGCGGCGGCCGTACCAGATGAACACCAGCGTCGCGATCGCCATGAGCAGGAAGCCGGTGCGGGAGTCGCTGGCGCACAGGACCAGGGCGGCGGTCGCGACCGATCCGATGCGCTGCCAGGCGGCGACGCCGGTGTCGGTGCCGATGCGGATCGCGGCGAGCACGGCGATGCACGCCATCGCGTTGGGGTGGTCCAGCAGCCAGGACGCGCCCCAGAACCGGTACTCGAAGCCGCGCCCCCACGGCGTGTCCGGCACGACGTGCGGCGACGTGAACAGGTTGCCCGACCCGGCCGCCAGCAGCACCGCGACCGTGCCGAGGAACGCGACCGCGATCCCGAGCGTGAGCCGCGCGAACGATCCCCGGAACGCGAACACCGCCAGCACGACAAGTCCGAAATATCCGGCGTACAGCGTGCGCTGCACCGCGATCTCCGGCTTGAGCGCCAGCGCCGCACCGAGCGCGCCGATGATCAGGTACGACACGCCGAGCCACGCCGCGCCGGACCGCACGGCAAGGAACGAGACCGGCCGGAACCAGAACAGCAGCAGCAGGCCCGACAGCAGCAGCAGGCCCCACACGACGGCGCCGGTGTTGGTGTAGGTCCAGCTCAGCACCCCCTGCACGGCGAACACCGCACCGAGGACCAGCCCGCGCAGGTCCGAGCCCGGCACCAGCGACACGGTGAGCGCCCCGACCGCCCCCGCGATCAGGCCGGCGACCAGCGCGAGCGCGGCGTCACGGTAGCTGTCGTCGACGACCAGCTCGACCGCGCCGGCGATGAGGCCGACGGCCACGATCCCGGCGACGGTCCAACCGGCCCGCCGGGGGGTCACCGCACGACGCTGCGGTAGATGTCGATCAGCCGCTGGGTGAGCACATCAGGGGAGAAGTGCTCCTCGAACCGCGCCCGTGCCACCGGCGCCAGGGCCGCGGCGCCCGCGTGCGCCACGATCAGCCCGCCGGCGAGCGCGGCGGGATCGGGCTCGACGACCCACCCGGCGTCGCCGGCGAGGAACGGCAGCCCGCCCCGGTCCGTGACCAGCACCGGCCGCCCCGCGCACAGCGCCTCCAGCACGATCGTGGGCAGCACGTCGTGCCACGTGGACGCCGCGATCACGCACGACGCGGCGCCGATCTGCGCCCGCACCTCGGCGTTCGGCAGCACCCCCAGATACGTGATGTCCGAGCGTTCCGCGGCGGCCGCCTCGGCCAGCGGGCGCAGGGGGCCGTCGCCGATGATCCGCAGCGGCCCCAGCGCCCCGTCAGGGTGCCGCCGCCACGCGTCCAGCACCAGCGACAGGCCCTTCTCGGGGGTCAGCCGCGCCGCGTACAGGAACCCCTCGCCGCGACCGGGTGCCGCTCCCGTGTCCGGGATGCCGTTCGGCTTGACCGTGATCCGCTCGTCCGGGATGCCGAAGTCGCGCAGGTGCTCCGCGATCCGATCGGTGAGCGCGACGAACCGGTCCACCCCGCGCCAGGTGCCGCGGTGCACGGCGAGCGTCGTCGCCATCACCGCCGACTGGGCCTTCGAGTCCCGGTAGCACGAGTGCCGGATCGCCGGCAGCGCGAACGCCTTGCCCCGGCACTCGGTGCAGATGTGCCCGTCGCGGAAATAGAGTCCCGGCGCGCAGACCTGACGGTAGTTGTGGACGGTGTGCACCACCGGTACACCTGCCGAATGCGCCGTCCGGACCACCCAGGGCGACAGGAGCGGATAGGCGTTGTGCAAATGCAACACGTCCGGCTTTTCCGCTTTTATCAGTTTTTCCAGGGCGCGCTGCGAGTCGCCGTTGCGGATCGGTGACAGCGGCAGCAGCACCTTACGCGCCGTGGAGAACGTGCCGATCTCGTCGGAACTGCGCAGAAACGGCAGCACCGACACCCCGGCCTTGGACAGTTGCGCGATCTCGGCATCGACGATGACGTTCTCACCGGACGGTGCGCCGGACGCGTAGCGATTGTGCGCGACAACGACCTTCATGACGGGAAAAGACTAACTGAGGCAGACTGTACGAGTGCCCGAGCTTCCCGAGGTCGAAGCGCTCGCCGCGTTCCTCCGCGAGCGCGCCGTCGGCCACACCATCGACCGCATCGAAGTCCCGTCGCTGAGCGCGTTGAAGACCTTCGACCCGCCGGTGACCGCCGCCGCTGGCCAGGCCCTGACCGGCGCGTCCCGGCACGGCAAGTTCCTCGACATCCACGTCGGCGACGACCTGCACCTCGTCACCCACCTGGCCCGCGCCGGCTGGCTGCACTACCGCGAGACGTTCAACGCCAAGACCCCGCTCAAACCGGGCTCCGGCCCGATCGCCGTCCGGGTCCGACTCGACGACGACTCCGGCTTCGACCTCACCGAGGCCGGCACGAAGAAGAGCCTCGCCGCCTACTTCGTCACCGACCCCCGGCTGGTGCCCGGCATCGCCCGGCTCGGCCCCGACGTCCTCGCAGTCACCACCGACGAGTTCGCGACCGCGATCCGCAGCCGCAAAGGCCAGATCAAGGGCGTCCTCACCGACCAGACCGTGATCGCCGGCGTCGGCAACGCCTACTCGGACGAGATCCTGCACGCCGCCAAGATGTCGCCGTTCGCGCTGACCAACCGCATCACCGACGACACGATGGCCACCCTGCACACCGCCACCCGCGCCGTGCTGACCGACGCCGTCACCCGCTCGGTCGGGCAGAAGGCGGCGACCCTGAAGTCGGAGAAACGCTCCGGCCTCGCCGTGCACGCCCGCACCGGCCTGCCCTGCCCCGTCTGCGGCGACACCGTCCGCGAGGTCTCCTTCGCCGACACGTCACTGCAGTACTGCCCCACCTGCCAGACCAACGGCAAACCCTTGGCCGACCGTCGGCTGTCGAAGCTCGTACGCTGACCCGGTGCGCCGTGCCTTCCTGATCGCGTTCACCGGCTTCTTCCTCCTCGGCGCGGCATGGGCGCTCGCGCTGCCGTCCAACGGCACCTACGACGAGAAACAGCACCTCGTCAGGGCCTGGGCCGTGTGGACCGGCCAGTGGCTGCCGCACGACCGGACCGTGGACGCCAGCGGCATCGAGACCAACGCGTTCACCGGCCCCCGCAGCCTGCTGCCCTCCGACGCCGACTGCACGTGGATCGACAAGCCGTCCTACCGCCCGGCGTCCTGCCTCTCGTTCACCGACGACCGGTCGGTGGTGCTGCAGCCCAGCGCCGCCGCCCGGTACAGCCCGATCTACTACGCCCTGGTCGGCCTGCCGTTGCGGATCTCCCCGACGAACGCCGGCCTGATCTGGGCGCGGCTGCTGTCCGCCCTGCTGTCGGCCCTGCTGCTCGCCGTGGCGTTCGCCCTCGCCGGCACGGCGCTGCTCCGGGCCTCGGTCGTGCTCGCCGCGACCCCGATGCTGCTGAACCTCGCCGGCGCGCTCAACCCCAACGGCCTGGAGATCAGCGCCGCCGTCCTGCTCTATGTCGCCGCGCTGCGCAAACACTGGCCCGCGGCAGGGGTCGCCGCGGCGTTGCTGCTGACCACCAGAGACCTCGGTCCGTTCTTCGCGGCGTCGGTACTGGCGGTGTCGCTGTTCGTGACGAAGACCTGGGTCCGGTCGCGGGCATTCTGGCTGCCGGCCGCCGGCGGCCTCGCGTTCGCCGTCTTCTGGACACTGGTCGCGTCCCGAGGCGATGCCGTCGACCCCGGCCGGCCGATCGCGGCCACCACCAGCGGGGCGATCCTGCGCGACATCGCCGACAACCGCGCCGAGTTCTGGATCCGCCAGATCGTCGGCCAGTTCGGCTACGGCGAGACCACCGTCTCACTCGGCATGATCGGACTCTGGTACCTGCTGATCCTCGCCGTGGTCGTCCCCGCCCTCTGGTTCGGGCCCGGGCGGCTGCGCATCGGCATCGTCGCCGTGGCGCTGGCGTCCGCGGCTCTGCTCATCGCCCTGGAGCTCTACTTCGCCCCGAAGGTCGGCCACTTCGCCCACGGCCGCTACGTCATGCCGCTCGCAGTCGGCGCGGTCCTCCTCGCCGGGTCCACCGACCGTTACGCAACGTGGCCGGGCCCACGCTGGCTCGTGCTGGGAATCGTCGCCGTGACGATCCCGCTCCACCTGTACGCGCTGGCCCGCGTCATGACCCGCTTCCAGCACGGAATCAACGAACGGCTGAACCCGTTCGGTGGAACCTGGCAGCCGCCGCTCGGCAGTGTTGTGCCCCTTCTGGCGTGTTTGGTAGGTGGTGCGCTACTCGCGGTGATTGTCACGCGGAGTTCTGTCCGGCCCACGCCAGTGCACTCGACAGCCAACACGTTCAGCAACTAGTCTCGGCCGGTCGTCGTCAGTAGCCCGAACCAACATGGGACACTTCTCGCGTGCGATCGGGTGTTCTTGCGTCGGCGACCACATCCCACCCGGTCGAGCAGTTGAGCGCCCTGATCCCCGGATCGTGGTGCGAGAGGACACACTCAGGTGACCGCTAGTCTCCAACGTCCGGCCACCCCGCCGAGCCGGAGATCTATCTTGGGTGAGCTTGACAGCTTCGAGATCCTTCCCGAACACGCGCTCACTCCGCTCGGCCCCAACGGCGTGCCCCGCTCCGGCTGGCAGCGCGCCCGGCGGGTCTCCCGGTGGCACCGCCCCTACGCGGCGATCCTCCTGCTGCTCGACACCCTCGCCTGTGTCATGGCCAGCGTCACCGCGAGGACCTTCCTGGACACCAAGACCAACGAGATCTTCGAGCAGGCCCCCGGCCTGTGGACCTCGATCACGTTCGGGATCCTGCCCGCCGTCTGGCTGCTCGTCCTCTGGGGCCACGGCGCCTACGACCGCCGCTACCTCGGCACCGGCACCGACGAGTTCAAGCGCGTCGTGCGCGCCTCCTGGACCGTCGTCGCGATCGTCGCCTTCGCCGCGTTCGCGACCAAGACCGCGGTCTCCCGGACCTCGGTCGGCGCCGCGCTCGTCGGCGGCCTGCTCTACGTGCTCGTCCTGCGCTACTTCGCCAGACGCGCCCTGCAGTACGTGCGGACCAAGTTCAACCTCGCGACCCACCGGCTGCTGCTCATCGGCACGCTCCAGGAGGCGCTCGAGGTCCACCAGGCGATCGCCCGCGACCCCGCCGCCGGCCTCGTCCCCGTCGGCATCCACCTCACCGAGGGCTACGCGCCACGGCCGAGCACCGTCACCCCGGTGCCCGTGCACGCCGGCCGCGACATCCTCTCCCTGGTCCGCGAGCTCAACGCCGACACGATCGCCGTCTGCGGCTCCGCCAGCGCCGAGCCCGTCGAGCTGCGGCGCCTCGCCTGGCAGCTGGAAGGCACCGGCATCGACCTCGCCGTCGCCCCGCAGCTCACCGACATCGCCGGCCCGCGCGTCCACATCCGGCCGATCGAGGGCATCCCGCTGCTCTACGTCGAGGAGCCCAAGCTCTCCGGCATCGGCTGGCTCTTCAAGAACGTCATCGACCGGGTCCTGGCGCTCGTCGCCCTGCTCATCGTCCTGCCGTTCTTCCCGATCGTCGCCCTCGCCATCAAGCTCTCCGACCCGGGTCCGATCTTCTTCCGCCAGCCCCGCATCGGCCGCGAAGGCAAGATGTTCAAGGTCTGGAAGCTGCGGACCATGTACGTCGACGCCGAAGAACGCCAGGCCACCCTCGACGAGCACAACGAGAGCGACGGCCTGCTCTTCAAGATGAAGAACGACCCGCGGGTCTTCAAGGTCGGCAAGTGGCTGCGCGCCACCTCGATCGACGAACTCCCGCAGATCCTCAACGTCCTCGCCGGCGAGATGTCGCTGGTCGGCCCCCGCCCCCTCCCCGCCGACGACGGCGACTTCCTCGGCGACGTGCGCCGCCGCCTCCTCGTCCGCCCCGGCATCACGGGCCTGTGGCAGGTCAGCGGCCGCAGCGACCTCTCCTGGGACGACGCGGTCCGCCTCGACCTCTACTACGTCGACAACTGGTCCCTCGTCCTGGACCTGCACACCCTCTGGCGCACCATCGGCGTCGTCGTCTTCCGCAAGGGCGCCTACTGAGCTTCTGTCACATTGCGTAGCCGAGAAAATACCCACAAAACGGGCTGATTTTTTCGTGTGGTGTAACGTCGGAGGTAAATCGGCGCGGCCTCGACGGGCCTGACGGGTCCGGATTTCGCAGACCCGCGCGACCTGCCTTCGTGGACCGCTCTGACCTGTGTGTGCTGGCGTCGCAACTGTCGCGCGCGGGTGCGTGCTGGTCATGGTCCCCCTGCTGGTGTCTTGGTCCGCTGCTGGTCTTGGTCCCCGGATCGCTGGTCTGTCCTGGACTGCTCGGGTGGTCCAGGATGGGCGCGTGGGTGGGAACCTGGCCGCTGGGATCGCGGTCGTCGGGCTGGCGGTGGCGCTCGGCGTCGCGGTGTGGGCCGTGGTCCGGCTGCGGTCGCGGCGGGCGATCGCGACGGCGGCGCAGCGGGCGACGTACGACGTGCTGCACATCGCGGCGCTCGCGGCCGAGCCGTTGCGCAACGGGCTGACCGACGTCGCGGCGGGCAAGGCGGTCCGGCACCTGCGGACGCTCACCGGGGCCGCCGGGATCGCGGTCACCGACGCGGCGCGGGTGCTGGCGTTCGACGGGGCGGGGGAGCACCACCGGGAGCAGGTGGCGGCGGCCGGCGCGAAGGCGGTCACCGCCGGACGGTCCACCGTGCTCGGCAGCGACGAGCTGCCGTGCGACCTCGTCGACTGCCCGGTCCGCGGGGCCGTCGTCGTCCCCCTCGCGCAGCGGGAGGGGGCGCTCGTCGCGCTGTCGGACGGGCCGCCGGCGCCGGGGCTCGTGCAGGCCACGGCGGAGACCGCGCGCTGGGTGGGGACGCAGCTGGCGCTCGCCGAGCTCGACACGTCGCGGGCGCGGCTGGCCAGGGCGGAGGTCCGGGCGCTGCGGGCGCAGATCAGCCCGCACTTCATCTACAACGCGTTGACGGCAATTGCGAGTTTTGTCCGGACCGATCCCGAGCTGGCGCGGGAGTTGATCCTCGAGTTCGCGGAGTTCACGCGGTACTCGTTCCGGGCGCACGGGGAGTTCACCACGCTCGCCGAGGAGCTGCGGTCCATCGACCGGTACCTGACGATCGAGCGGGCGCGGTTCGGTGAGCGGCTGCAGGTGCGGCTCCAGATCGCGCCGGAGGTCCTGCCCGTGACGCTGCCGTTCCTGTGCCTGCAGCCGCTGGTCGAGAACGCGGTGCGGCACGGGTTGTCGCGGAAGCCCGGGATGGGCACGATCAGCATCGTGGCGCGGGACGCGGGCGCGGAATGTCACATCACCGTCGAGGACGACGGGGTGGGGATGGAGCCTGCCGCGCTGCTCAGCGCCGACGACACCACCGACGCCGGGCAGCACGTCGGGTTGCGCAACGTCGATGAGCGGCTACGGTCGGTCTTTGGCGACGGGTTCGGCGTCGTGGTCGAGACGGCCCCCGACGCGGGCACGAAGGTCAGCATGCGGGTCCCGAAGTTCCACCCCGGAGTGCGGAGCAGCCAATGAACCGGAGTGCGAAGCAGCCAATGAACCGGAGTGCGGAGCAGCAGCCAACGAGCCGGAACGCGGAGCGCCGATGAACCGGAACACGGAGCAGCCGATGAGCCCGAGCGCCACACCGTCAGCGGGCAGGAGCTTCACCGGCCAGGTCGTGCACGAGCACCAGCAGCAGCCCGGCTTCCTGCGGGTCCTCGCCGTCGACGACGAGGTGCCCGCGCTCGACGAGCTCGCGTACCTGCTGCGCGCCGACCCCCGCGTCGGCCGGCTCCACACGGCCGGCGACGCGACCGAGGCGCTGCGGGTCCTGCGGGACATCGACGTCGACGCCGTCTTCCTCGACATCCGCATGCCCGGGCTCGACGGCATGGAGCTCGCCCGGGTCCTCGGCCGGTTCGCCAAGCCGCCCGCCGTGGTGTTCGTGACGGCGTACGACGACCGCGCCGCCGAGGCGTTCGACCTGGGCGTCGCCGACTACGTGCGCAAACCGGTCCGCGCCGACCGGATCGCGGAGTCGCTGCGCCGCGTGCTGGCCGCCAGGCTCGTGCCCACGCACCCGTCCGTGGCCGGCCGCCGCGACCGCCAGGACGACCCGACGATCCCCGTCGAGCTCGCCGGCACGACGAGGATGCTGCCCCGCTCGTCGGTCCGCTGGGTCGAGGCCCAGGGCGACTACGCCAGGCTCCACACCGCAGACGCGTCCCACCTGGTCAGAGTGTCTCTGGCGACCCTAGCGGAGCGTTGGGCGGATGCGGGTTTCGTACGGGTGCACCGTTCCTTCCTGGTGCAGCTGAAGCTCATCACCGAGCTGCGGATGACCAACACCGGCTACGTCGTGGTCATCGACGACCACGAGCTGCCGGTGAGCCGCCGGCACACCAGAGAGCTGAAGGACAGACTGGTCCGCGCCGCGAAGTCGTGGTCATAACCAAAGACAGGTCTTCACGACTTCCACACATCACGCACCGTTGCCCCTCGCATCTACCCAATACGCTGCTGGCATGACCGCAGGTGGGGCCGGGGAACGGCGCAGGGTGCTCGTCGTCGACGACGAGCGGATGATCGCGGAGTCGATCGCCGTCCGGCTCCGCGCCGAAGGGTTCGCCGTCGACCAGGCGCACGACGGGCCGTCCGCGGTCGCCGCGGCCCGCCTGCTGCGCCCCGACCTGGTCGTGCTCGACGTGATGCTGCCCGGGTTCGACGGCCTCGAGGTGTGCCGGCGCATCCAGGCGGAGCGGCCCGTCGCCGTGCTCATGCTCACCGCCCGTGACGACGAGACGGACCTGCTCGTCGGGCTCGCGGTCGGCGCCGACGACTACCTCACCAAACCGTTCTCGATGCGGGAGCTCGCCGCCCGCGTCCACGTGCTGCTGCGGCGCCTGGAGCGGCTGGCGCAGTCCCAGCCGGACCCGGACGCCACCCCGATCGTCCTCGGCGACCTGGAGATCAACCGGGCGCAGCGGCGGGTCAGCCGCGGCGGCGTCGAGGCGCACCTGACGCCGACCGAGTTCGACCTGCTGGTGAACCTCGCGACCCGCCCCCGCACGGTCCTGCCCCGGGAGCGGCTGCTCGCGGAGGTGTGGGGCTGGGCGGACGCGTCGGGCACCCGGACCGTCGACAGCCACATCAAGGCGCTGCGCCGCAAGCTCGGGTCCGACCTGATCCGGACCGTCCACGGAGTCGGGTACGCGCTGGAGACCACATGAAGCACTTCCTGGACCTGCTGCCTCGGCCGCTCGA
This sequence comes from Dactylosporangium sp. NPDC050588, assembly GCF_040654975.1. Classification (NCBI taxonomy): domain Bacteria; kingdom Bacillati; phylum Actinomycetota; class Actinomycetes; order Micromonosporales; family Micromonosporaceae; genus Dactylosporangium; species Dactylosporangium sp. NPDC050588. Next base: position 69,876 of record NZ_JBFAJA010000006.1, read on the forward strand.
CCCGCTGCGCTCGATCAAGCTGAAGCTCGCGGTGCTGCTCGTCGCGTCCGCCGGCGCGGGCCTCGGCGTGTTCTGGATCGGCATCGGCTGGATCCCGCCGACGACGACGGAGATCGCGCTGACGGTCGGGCTGCTCACCTCGCAGGTCCTGGCCCGCGGGGTGACGTCGCCGCTGCGCGACATGACCGCCGCGGCGCAGGCGATGGCCCGCGGCGACTACTCCGCCCGGGTCAGGGCGACGTCGAAGGACGAGGTCGGCCAGCTCGCCGTCGCGTTCAACCAGATGGCCGCCGAGCTCGCCGCCGCCGACCAGCAGCGCCGCGAGCTGATCGCCAACGTCTCGCACGAGCTGCGGACTCCGATCTCGGCGGTTCAGGCTGTACTGGAGAACGTCGTCGACGGTGTCGTCCAGCCCGATCAGGCGACGCTGCGCACCGCGCTCGCCCAGACCGAACGCCTCGGGCGGCTCGTCACCGAGCTGCTCGACCTGTCGCGCCTCGACGCCGGCGTGATCCCGCTGGACCGGGAGGACTTCCGGCTCGAGGACCTGCTCATCGAGGTGGTGGCCGAGGCCGAGGTGAAGGCCACCGCCGCCGGCTACAAGGTCGAGTACCTGTCCTGCGCCTTCCCGGAGAACGCCCTGGTCAGTGCCGACCGGGCGCGGCTGCACCACGTCCTGACCAACCTGGTCGACAACGCGACCCGGCACAGCCCCGACGGCGGGACCGTCACGATCATCGGCCGCCGCGACGGCGACCGGGTGATGATCGAGGTCGCCGACGAAGGGCCCGGCATCCCGTACGCGGAGCGGGAGCGGGTCTTCGAACGCTTCACCCGCGGCGCCCGCGCCTCCGGTGGCGGCACGGGTCTGGGGCTGGCGATCGCCCAGTGGCTCATCGAGCTGCACAACGGCACGATCGCGGTCATCGAGCAACCGGATGGCATGGCGGGTTGCCGCATCCGGGTCACCCTGCCCGTCTGATCCAAGCGTCTTCAGTACGTGTCCGGCGACAGCCGGACGCGCGGATCCTCATACCCTCCGGAGTCCGACATGTCGTCCCCGACGGAACCATCCGACGGTCCGCACCGCCCCACCGTCCCCGCCCAGCCGACGCCACCCGCGCCGCCGGCGACGGACAAGCAGCCCGCGACGGACGAGCAGCCGGCACCCGTCGAGCCGACCCCGGCGGAGAAGCCGCGGCCTCCGGTGCCGCGCCCGCTGGAACGGCAGGACCCCGCTCCGCAACAGCCGAGGCCGCCGTCGCCGCCTGGAGGGGTGCGAAAAGCCCCGCCGCAACCACCACGCCCCGGGCCGCACTCCGTACACCAGGAGCAGCGGCAACAGGGGCACGGCGGGCCGCACGGAGCGGTCGCCACGCTCGCGCCGCCGACCCATCCGCAACACCCGGCACCGAACCCGCCGCCGAACCCACCGAACCCGGCGTTGATCAGCCCGGTCCGGCTCGGCCCGCCGCACCCGACCCTGTTCCAGCGGCACTGGCCGGTCCGCAGCGTCGCCGCGGGGCCCACCGTGCTCATCGGCGGCCTGGTCACCGCGGTCGTCGCGGCCGCCGCCCTGCCGCTGGACCGGCCCGGCATCGGCTGGCCCGTCGCCGGCCTCGCGCTCGTCGTCGCCCTGCTGGTCGTGCTGCTGCGGATGGATCCGAAGCAGCGGGGCACCAGCGCGGTCGAGGCCACGTGCTGGAGCGCCGCCGCCGTCGCGCTGCTGTCCGTCGGGGTGTTCCGGGCCGCGGGCTGGCTGTTCTTCCTGTGTGTCCTGGCCGCGTTCGGCAGCGTCGCGCTCGCCGTCGGCGCCGGCCGGAGGGTCCCGGCGGTCTTCGCGGCGCTGGTCAACCTGCCGATGGCCGGGTTCCGGTCGCTGCCGTGGGTCCGGTACGGCATGAGCCGGGCCCGGGCGAAGGAAGGCGCGTCCGGCGCGACGCGGCTGCTCGGCTCGATCGGGCTCGGCGTGCTGCTGCTCGTCGTCTTCGGGGCGCTGTTCGCCAGCGCCGACGCCGCGTTCGACCAGATCGTGCAGACGATCCTGCCCGACCTGTCGCTCAGCACGCCGTTCCGGTGGCTGTTCGTCGGCGCCGTCGCCGCCTGGCTCACGTTCGGCGGGGCGTTCCTGCTGCACAACCCGTCGACGCTCGGCGACGGCAGGCCACGACGGGGGCGGGTGGTCCGCTGGTATGAGTGGGTCGTCCCCGTCGGCGCCGTCCTCGCCGTCTTCGGGATCTTCGTCGGCGTCCAGGTCGCGGTCCTGTTCGGCGACCGCGACTACGTGATGCGCACCGCCGGCCTCACGTTCGCCGACTACGCCCGGAAGGGCTTCTGGCAGCTGCTCGTCGTCACGCTGCTCACGCTCGTCGTGATCGCGGTGACGGTCCGCAAGGCGTCCCGGGAGACGGCCCGCGAGCGGGCGCTGCTGCGGGTGGTCCTGGGGCTGCTGTCCCTGGGCGCGCTCGTCGTCGTGGTGTCCGCGCTGTGGCGGATGGACGTCTACGAGCAGGCGTACGGCTTCAGCCGCCTCCGCGTCCTGGTCAGCGCGTTCGAGCTCTGGCTCGGCGGCCTCCTCGTCCTGATCATGGTGGCGGGGGTCGTGCCGGCGACGCGCTGGCTGCCGCGGGCCGCGGTCGCCCTGTGGGTCGTCACGCTGCTGGGGCTCGCGGTGCTGAACCCGGACCGGTTCATCGCCGAGCAGAACGTCGCCCGGTACGCCTACAAGAACGCCGACCTCTGGTACCTGTCGACGCTGTCCGCCGACGCCGCGCCGGCGCTGGACAAGCTGCCGCCCGGCGCCCGCGAGTGCACGCTCAGCGGCATCTCCGCCGACGTGCACGACGGCGACGACTGGCGCGGCTGGAACCTGGGCCGCGCCGAGGCCCGCCGGATCGTCCCCGAAGTGGTGTCCGCCGACGACTATCCCTGCTCCCGGCGGTACTAGCGAAGTGCGGGGGGCCGACGCTCAAACGGGGGGTGTCGGCCCCCTTGCACTTGATTCACGCTCGTTGCGAGACTGCGGGACATGGAGCCACCCACCCCGCGGGTCCGCGTGGTGCTCGGTGACGTCGCCCGCGCCCCCATCGACCCCGCCCGCACCCGCGCGGAGCTGGAGGAGCAGAGCCCGGTCGGGGCCGCCCTCGCCCGCGGGCTCGTGCGCGCCCAGCTGGCCGTCGCGGTGCGGCTCGCGGCGGTCGTCGCGGTCGGGCTCGGCGGGCTGCCGCTGCTGTTCGCGGCCGCGCCCGCGCTCGGCAGGGCGCACCTGTTCGGCATCTCGGTGCCGTGGCTGCTGCTCGGGGTCGCCGCCTACCCGTTCCTGTTCGCCGTCGGGTACGCCTACGTCCGCCTCGCCGAACGCAACGAGGCCGAGTTCGTCGCGCTGGTCGAGGACAGGTCCCACCAGCAGCCATGAGCGGGCAGCGGAGCGGCTCGGCCCGCTCATCATGGGGTCAGGTTGGCTCAGGCCGACGCTGGAGCGCAGCGGAGGCGGCGGCATGAGTGCATTTGGGCTGCCTTCGGTCATCGCGGTCATCGCGGTCACCCTCGTCACCGTCGCCATCGGTCTCTACGGGCTGCGGTTCGCCCGCACGACCTCCGACTTCCTCGTGGCGTCCCGCATGGTCAGCCCGACCTGGAACGCGGCCGCGATCAGCGGCGAATACCTGTCGGCCGCCAGCTTCCTCGGCGTCGCCGGCCTCATCCTCAAACACGGCGTCGACGTCCTCTGGTACCCGGTCGGGTTCGCCGCCGGCTACCTGGCGCTGCTGCTCTTCGTCGCCGCCCCGCTGCGCCGCTCGGGCGCGTTCACCCTCCCCGACTTCTGCGAGGTCAGGCTCCGCTCGAAGCGGCTGCGCAAGCTCGCGACCGCGTTCGTCATGTTCATCGGCTGGCTCTACCTCGTGCCGCAGCTGCAGGGTGCCGGCCTGACCCTGCAGACGGTGACCGGCGCCCCGTACGCGCTGGGGGCGCTGCTCGTCGGCGTCGTCGTCACCCTGAACGTCGCGCTCGGCGGGATGCGGTCCATCACGTTCGTGCAGGCGTTCCAGTACTGGCTGAAGCTCACCGCCCTCGCCGTGCCGTTCGTGTTCCTGCTCATGCAGTGGCAGTCCGACGGCCGGCCCGCCCTCACCGCGCCGGACGGCCCGACGTTCCCGGCCGTGACGACCGTCACCGTCGACCACCCGACCCGGTTGATCGTCACCGTCCAGACGCCGGTCACCGCGCACGGCCGGATCGACGGGGCCACCGTCGACGGCGCCGTGCTGCTGACGGTCGGCGAGCACGACGCGGACCCGGACACCGCCATCGAGTTCCCGGCGGCCGCGTCGGTACCGAAGGTCGCCGCCGTCTCCGCCGAGTCGCCGACGGACTGGCTGCTGCCCGGCGACCACTCGCAGGGGCTGTTCGCGACGTACTCGCTGATCCTCGCCACGTTCCTGGGCACGATGGGCCTGCCGCACGTGCTGGTCCGCTTCTACACCAACGCCGACGGCGCCGCCGCCCGCCGCACCACGCTCGTCGTCCTCGGGCTCGTCGGCGTCTTCTACCTGACCCCGACCCTGTACGGGGTGCTCGGCCGCGTGTACACACCGCAGCTGCTGATGACCGGCAACACCGACGCGGTCGTGCTGCTCCTGCCGTCGGCGGCGCTCGGCGGCGGCCTCACCGGCCAGCTGCTCAGCGCGCTCGTCGCCGCGGGCGCGTTCGCGGCGTTCCTGTCGGCGTCGTCGGGGCTGCTCACGAGTGTCGCCGGGGTCCTGTCCACCGACGTGCTCGGCCACGGCTCGGTCCGCGACTTCCGCCGCTCCGCGCTCGTCGCCGGGGTCGTGCCGCTGCTGCTCGCCCTGTTCGTCGCGAGCCTCGACGTGTCGCAGGTCGTCGGCCTCGCGTTCGCCGTCGCCGCGTCGAGCTTCTGCCCGCTGCTCGTCCTCGGCATCTGGTGGCGCGGCCTGACCGGGATCGGCGCGGCCGCCGGGATCGTCGCCGGTGGGGGCGCCGCCGCCGGCGCGGTGCTGCTCACGGTGCTCGGCGGGCCGCTGCCGGGCTGGGCGGGCGTGCTGACCACCCAGCCGGCCGCGTGGAGCGTGCCGCTCGCCTTCCTGGTCATGATCACCGTCTCGCTGCTCACCCGGCAGCGCCTGCCCAAGGACCTCGGCGCGATCATGCTCCGCCTGCACGCGCCGGACGCGCTGCGGATGTGACCACCCTGGCGGGCGGTGCTGGCGTGACATACGGTCATGTTGTGACAGATCGCGAGCCTGCCTCGGCTCTCGCGCTGCGGGGGCTGTCCAAACGATTCGACCAGAAGGTTGCGGTCGCCGGCGTCGACCTCGACGTGCCGACCGGGTCGTTCTTCGGCCTGCTGGGGCCCAACGGCGCCGGCAAGACGACGTCGCTGTCGATGGCGGTCGGGCTGCTGCGCCCCGACGCCGGCCACGCGTATGTCCTCGGCCACGACGTCTGGTCCGACCCCGTCGAGGCGAAACGCCGCCTCGGCGCGCTGACCGACTCGGCCCGCATGTTCGACCGGCTCACCGGCAGCGAGCTGCTCGCCTACACGGGCCTGCTGCGCGGCCTGCCGCAGGACGTCATCGACGGCCGCGCCGCCGAGCTGCTCGACGTCCTCGGCCTCGCCGACGCCGGCCGCACCCTCGTCGTCGACTACTCCGCCGGCATGAAGAAGAAGATCGGCCTGGCCTGCGCGCTGCTGCACGCGCCCCGGCTGCTGGTCCTCGACGAGCCCTTCGAAGCCGTCGACCCGGTCTCCGCCGCCCTCATCCGCGACATCCTCATCCGGTACGTGCGAAACGGCGGCACCGTGATCTTCTCCAGCCACGTGATGGAGGTCGTGGAGCGGCTCTGCACCCACATCGCCATCCTCGCCGACGGCCAGATCAAGGTCGTCGGCACCACCGAGCAGGTGAAGGGCGGCCGGGAGCTCGAGGACGTGTTCGTCGACGTCGTCGGTGGCCGGGTCGCGACGGGCGCGGAGCTGTCGTGGCTGTGACCCCCGAGCCGCACGTCCCCCAGCCACGTGCGGCACCTGACGACGGGGTGCTCGCGACGCGGCCCGAGCCGATCCGCGGCGGCGCCCCGAAGGTCACCGACTTCGTCCGGCTGAAGCTGCGCATCCTGCGCAACACGATGCGGGGCAAGAAGTCCCGCGTCTGGCTGTTCGTCCTCGGCATCATCTTCGGGCTGTGGGCCGCGTTCATCGGGGTGAGCGTGTTCGCCGCCAGCAGCTCCACCGGCGACAACCTGCGCCCGACCCTCGCCGCGTTCGCCGGCACCGGACTCGTCCTCGCCTGGATCCTGGTGCCGCTGCTGTTCTTCGGCGTCGACGAGACCCTCGACCCGGCCAGGTTCGCGCTGCTGCCCGTGCCCCGCCGCACCCTCGCGCTCGGCATGCTCGGCGCCGCGTTCGTCGGCATCCCACCCGTCGTCACCCTGCTCGCCGCGCTCGGCTCCACCGTCGGCGCGGTCGGCGACGGCGGCGTCGCCGCGGGTGCCGTCGCCGTCCTCGGCGCCACCGTCGGCCTCGCCGTGTGCGTCGCCGCGAGCCGCGCCGTCACCAGCGCGTTCGCGGGCATGCTCCGCTCGCGGAAGGTCCGGGACCTGGCGGCGCTGCTGATCGCCCTCGCCGGCATCTCCTGCAACCCGGTCTTCCAGCTGATCTTCGCCCTGGTCGAGAACGGCGAGTCCAAGCAGGCCACCACGATCGGCGGCGTCCTGTCGTGGACGCCCCTCGCGGCGCCGTTCGTCGCCTACGTCGACGCGATCGAGGGCGACTGGGCGCTTGTCGCGGCCCGCCTCGCCATCGGGGTCGCCGGGGTCGCCGCGCTGCTGTGGTGGTGGCTGCAGACGATCGAGTCCGCGATGCTCGGCACCGCCTCGACCGGCGCGGCGAAGAAGGTCAAGGCCATCGACAAGCTGCCCGTCCGGGCGTTCCTGCCGGGCGTCCTGCGGTCCTGGCCCGCCGGCCGGTTCACCGGCCTCGTCGCCCGGGAGATCCGCTACTGGTTCCGCGACCCGCGCCGCCGCGCCAGCCTGATCTCGCTGCTCGCCGCGTCCATCGTCGTGCCGTTCGCGTTCACGTTCGGCTTCGGCGGCGGCTCCGACGAGCAGGAGGCGGCCCGGCAGAGCGCCGGCATGAGCGGCGGCGCTCTCGTGTTCTCCCTGCTGTTCGCCGGCGCGTTCGTCGGTCTGGTACTGGTGAACCAGTTCGGCAACGACGGCACCGCCTACGCGCTGCACATGCTCACGAACGTCCCCGGCCAGGTCGAGCTCGCGGCCCGCGCCGCCGGCGTCGGCATCCTCGCGTTCCCGCTGCTGGCCGCCGGCACCGTCGTCGTGTCGGTGATCGCCGGCCACACCGACCAGCTGCCCGCGGCGCTCGGCGTCGGCCTGTGCGCGTTCGGCATCTCCGTCGGCGCCGCCGGCATCACGTCGGTGCTCGCGCCCTACCCGATGCCCGACACCACCAACCCGTTCGCGATGAACACCGGCCAGGGCAGCGCGAAGAGCATGCTGTCCTTCGTCTGCATGCTCGCCACCTGGGCGCTGACGGCGCCGCTGATCGTCGCGTTCTTCCTGCTCCCCGACGCGTTCGCGTGGGTGCTGCTGCCGGTCGGGCTGCTGTGGGGGTCCGGGCTCGCCTGGACCGGCACCCGCCTCGCCGGGAGCCTGCTGGAGCGGCGCGCCCCGGAGGTCCTCGTCGCCGTCACCCCGAAGCGGGCGTAGCCCCCACGTGAGGCCCGTCGCCGGTCACCCCTGAGCGGGCGCCTGCGGGGCCGGTCACGCCGCAGCGGGTCCGGCCAGGCCGGGGCGGGTGCCGGTCGCACGGAGGGTTCCGCCGGGTCCGCGTCCGGGGGCAGCGGACAATGAACCGGTGAGCATCCACGCCTCGGATCCGTTCGCCACACCGGACGACCAGCGCTCGCCGCTGCGGCGGCTCCGCGGGCGCCTCCCGGCCCCGGTGACGCTGTGGACCTCGGCCGGCGCCGGCGCGCCCGCCGGGCTGACCGTGTCGTCGATGCTGGTCTCCGACGGCGACCCGGGCCGGGTCGCCGGGCTGGTCGACGACGAGAGCGACCTGTGGACGGCGATCGAGGCGTCCGGCCGGTTCGCGGTCGTGCCGCTCGCCGAGGGCGACAACCAGCTCGCCGAGCGGTTCGCGGGGCTCATGCCCGCGCCCGGCGGGCTCTTCTCGACCGGCGACTGGGAGTCCACGGAGTTCGGGCCGGTCCCGCGCGGCTACCCGTGGGCCGGCTGCGGGCTCGACGGTGCCCGGGCGTTCGGCTGGTCGCTGCTCGTCGAGGCCACCATCCGCCACGTCGACCTGAGCGGCACCGCGGCGAAGCCCCTGCTCCACCACCGGGGTCGGTACACCTCGATATAGACGCTCCTGCCAACCGCCGCACCCCACCGACCCCATGCGCCGCCGCGCGACGCATTCACGCCGTTAAACGGTGTGACCGCTGTCACTCGGCGCACCGAACCCGCCGTTGGGCGCAGCGGGCCGCCGGGCCCGCCCAGGGATCTTCACCGCCGCGCGGCGGGTTCCTACCGTGCGCGTACCCACACCCCAACGGCAGGTGGTGATCCCCCCATGAGCACCGAAACGCCGGTGCCGGCCGGCACGGACGACAACCGGTACGTCGCCGTCGCCAACACCCCGGAGTTCGACGCGTTGCGCCGCGCCCTGCGTCGCTTCGTCTTCCCCGTCTCCGCCGCGTTCCTCGTCTGGTACGCGCTCTACGTGCTGCTCTCCGCGTACGCCCGCGACTTCATGAGCACGAAGGTCGTCGGGCACATCAATATCGCGTTGATCTTCGGGCTGCTGCAGTTCGTGTCGACGTTCCTCATCGCCTGGCTGTACACCCGCTACGCCGACCGTCGCGTCGACCCCCTCGCCGACGAGCTGCGCGCCAAGATCGAAGGGAGCCCCGAATGAACGACGTCACCCTCGCGGTAGGGGCGACCACCACCCGGACGCTGACGCTCACGCTGTTCGTCGTCCTGGTCGCGGCCACCCTCGCGATCACCATCTGGGCCAGCCGGCAGACGAAGAGCGCCGCCGACTTCTACGCCGGCGGCCGGTCCTTCACCGGCTTCCAGAACGGCATGGCGATCGGCGGCGACTACATGTCGGCGGCGAGCTTCCTCGGCATCGCCGGCATCATCGCCCTCAACGGCTACGACGGCTTCCTGTACTCGATCGGCTTCCTCGTCGCCTGGCTCGTCGCGCTGCTGCTGGTCGCCGAGCTCATGCGCAACTCGGGCCGCTACACGATGGCCGACGTCCTCGCGTTCCGGATGCGGCAGGCACCCGTCCGCACCGCCGGCTCGATCTCCACGATCATCGTGTCGATCTTCTACCTGCTGGCGCAGATGGTCGGCGCCGGCGCCCTCGTCGCCCTCCTGCTCGGCATCAAGGCCGGCGACACGTTCATGGGCATGACCGCGGAGACCGCGAAGATCGTCACCATCGCGCTCATCGGCGTGCTGATGATCGTCTACGTGACGGTCGGCGGCATGAAGGGCACCACCTACGTCCAGATCGTCAAGGCGTTCATGCTCATGCTCGGCGCCCTGCTGCTGACGCTGATGGTGTTCGCCGCGTTCAAGTTCAACCTGTCGTCGCTGCTCGGCGAGGCCGCCGCCAAGTCCGGCCGCACCCCGCCGGAGTCGTTCCTGCAGCCCGGCCTGCGCTACGGCCGCGACATCGCCGGCAACGCCGCCGCGACCCTCGCCAGCAAGCTCGACCTGATCTCGCTGGGTCTCGCGCTCGTGCTCGGCACCGCCGGCCTGCCGCACATCCTGATCCGCTTCTACACCGTGCCCAACGCGAAGGCCGCCCGGAAGAGCGTCGTCTGGGCCATCGGCATCATCGGCGTCTTCTACCTGATGACGCTCGCCCTCGGCTTCGGCGCCGCCGCGCTCGTCGGCCGCCAGGCGATCCTCGCCCAGGACCCCGGCGGCAACACCGCCGCGCCGCAGCTCGCCGAGGCCCTCGGCAAGCGGTACCTCGGCGGCGACTTCGGCGGCTCGCTGCTGCTCGCCATCATCGCCGCGGTCGCCTTCGCCACCATCCTCGCCGTCGTCGCCGGGCTCACCCTCGCGTCGTCGTCGTCGCTGGCGCACGACCTGTACGCCAACGTGATCAAGCGCGGGCAGACCACCGAACGGCAGGAGGTCGTCGTCGCCCGGTACTCCGCGTTCGTCATCGGCGCCGTCGCGATCGTCCTCGGCATCTTCGCCCGCAACCTCAACGTCGCGTTCCTCGTGGCGCTCGCGTTCGCGATCGCGGCGTCGGCGAACCTGCCGGCGATCCTCTTCTCCCTCTTCTGGAAGAAGTTCAACACCCGCGGCGCGACCTGGGGCATCTACGCCGGCCTCATCTCCTCCGTCGGCATCGTGCTCATGAGCCCCATCGCGTGGGGCGGCGTCAGCGACGCCCGCACCCCGGCCACCCTCACCGCCGCGCAGGCCAAGACCTGCGGCGTCGACGCGAAGTCGAAAGAGGTCTCCAACGCGACGGCCCTGTTCAGCTGCACCACCCCGGCGCCCATCCCGCTGGAGAACCCGGGCCTGATCTCGATCCCGATCGGGTTCATCTTCGCCGCGATCGGCGCCCTCACCAGCAAGGAACGCGACGCGGACAAGTTCGCCGAGCTGGAGGCCCGCTCCCTCACCGGAGCCGGCGCCCACTAGTCGCAGGCGCCGGCTCTCCCGGGAGCCGGCGCCCACCGGATGTAGTGCGCCGGGGCCGGGGTACCGCCGATTCCCTGACCCCGGCGCACTGCCGCTAGGCTGGTCTCATGGTCGTTGTTGCGCAGCGTTACGGCGAGGGACACCGCATCCTCCTCACCGGTGGTGCCGGGTTCGTCGGCTCGCACCTCGCTGACGCCTTGATCGCCCGCGGGGCGCACGTCGTCGTGCTCGACAACTTCGTCACGGGCAGTAAGGACAACGTCGCCCACCTGGTCGACCACCCTCGATTCACGCTCGTCGAGGCCGATGTCAGCGAGCCGCTGCCGGCCGTCGACGCCCTCAGCGCCAGGTTCGACGCGATCATGCACTTCGCGTCCCCGGCCAGCCCCACCGACTTCCAGCTGCTGCCCGTCGAGATCCTCCGGGTCGGCTCGATCGCCACCCTCCAGCTGCTCGAGCGCGCCGTCGCCGACGGTGCCCGCTTCGTGATGGCGTCCACGTCCGAGGCGTATGGCGACCCGCTCGTCCACCCGCAGCCGGAGACCTACTGGGGCAACGTCAACCCGATCGGCATCCGCAGCGTGTACGACGAGGCCAAGCGCTTCTCCGAGGCCGCGACCATGGGCTACCAGCGCGGCCGGGGCGCCGACGTCGGCATCGTGCGGATCTTCAATACGTACGGGGAACGCATGCGCCCCGACGACGGCCGCGCCATCCCCACGTTCATCTCTCAGGCGCTGCGCGGCGAGCCGATCACCGTCCACGGCTCCGGCACCCAGACCCGGTCCATCTGCCACGTGTCGGACCTCGTCCGCGGCATCCTCCTCCTGCTCGACTCCGGCGAGACCGGCCCCGTCAACTGCGGCACCGAGCACGAGATGACCATGCTGGAGCTCGCCGACACGATCGTGCGGCTATCCGACAGCACGTCGACCGTGTCCCTGCTGCCCCGCACCGCCGACGACCCCGAGCGCCGCCGCCCCGATCTCACCAAGGCGCGTGAGCTGCTCGGATATGAGCCGTCCGTCGGACCCGAGGAGGGCCTGCGGCGCACCGTGGAGTACTTCCGCAGCCGCTGACTCTCCCCGCTTCGTGCCGCGCCCGCCCGAGTTGCGTGGCGGAGCGGCCGGAGGTTCGTATCGTGGTTTTCATGTCCACCACGCCTGCCTCGAACGGCTCGTCGGGTCGCGCCTCAGTGCCCAACTCGCTCCCGCCCAGCGCGGGAGCGCGTGCGCGCGTCTCCGGCGCCTCCACACCGACCAGCCCGGCGTCGTCGTCAGGCGTGTATGGCCGGCCCGCCTCAGGGTCCACCTCCCGCTCCGGCGGCGGTGGCGGTGGCGGTGGCGGCGGGGTCGTCCCGCCGCGGCGGCCCGGCGGCAACGAATACCCCGGCCGCAAGAAGATCCGTCCCCGCTGGGGGCGCATCGCGCTCGTCTCCGGCGCCGCGATCATGGTCCTGGCGCTGCTCGCCGGCGTCGGCGCCTACGCCTACTACCGCTACGTCGACGCGGGCCTGCAGCGCGACGACCCGTTCTCGGAGATCACCAACGGGCGGCCCGCCAAGGTCGCCGACGGCGCGCTCAACATCCTGCTGCTCGGCAGCGACTCCCGCGACCCCGACAACAAGGGCAAGGCCGGCGAGTGGCGGACCGACACCATGATCGTGATGCACATCCCGGCGAGCCACGACAAGGCGTACCTGGTCTCCATGCCCCGCGACCTGTACGTGTACATCCCCAAGAGCAAGTCGACGCCGTACGGCGACACCAACGCCAAGCTCAACGCGTCGTTCTCCTGGGGTGGCACGCCGCTGACCGTCGAGACGATCGAGAAGTACACCAACGTCCGCCTGGACCACGTGCTGCTCATCGACTTCGGCGGCTTCAAGCAGGTCATCGACGCCCTCGGCGGCATCGACATGAACATCGAGTCCGACATCACCTCCGTCCACCCGCCGAAGCGCAAGTTCAAGAAGGGCATGAACCACCTCAACGGCGACGAGGCCCTCGACTACGCCCGGCAGCGCTACCAGTTCCCCGACGGCGACTTCGCCCGCATGCGCCACCAGCAGCAGATGATGAAGGCGATCCTCGACAAGGCGGTCAGCTCAGGCACCGTCAGCAACCCGTCGAAGCTCAACTCCTTCCTCAAGGCGATCACCAAGGCGATGACCGTCGACAAGGACTTCTCGCTCGCCGACATGGCCCTGCAGTTCCGCAACCTGCGCAGCGACGACCTGACGTTCCTGGTCAGCCCGCACGACGGCAGCAAGAAGATCAACGGTGAGGACGTGGTCGTGCCCAACAAGGCGAAGGCCGAGGCGCTCTACACCGCGATCCGCACCGACAAGATGGCGGACTGGGCCGCCACCAACGCCCCGAAGCCCGCCGCGAGCGGCTCGGCGCCCCCGTCGACGAAGGCGACCACCAAGAAGTGATTATTCCGGCATCCCGGGCATGTCTCCCCACCTGTGGGGTTGCATGCCCGGGCTGTCGTAAAGATCTCATTGCAGGAGTCACCCTTGACCGAGTAGAAAACGCCTGATTGGTGGCATCTCTTCGGATCTTGTGCAGTGACGCTGGTCGGCACGATCCCCGCCGCGAACGTAGACTCGGATAAATCCCCGCCGCCGTGCGGGCACGCAGTCGGGGGCGACATGCAGCAGGACCAGGATCCGCCGGTGAAGCCTGAGGAAGGGCCGGCGGCGTCGGGTGACGCGACTTCGAGTGACACGTCCTCGCGCGCGGCCGACGAAGTTCCCCCCGCCGTCACCTCACCGGGTCCGGATATGTCGGATTCTTCCGGCGAACCGGCCTCCGCCTCCGGCGATTCGGACGAGACCGCCGCCTCCGCATCGGCCTCCGGGAAAGCCGCCGCGTCCGGTGACGCCGAGGAAGGCGCCGCTGAGGAGACCGCCGCCTCCGGCGCTTCCGAGACCACCACCTCCGGCTCCCCCCAGGAGACCACCTCCGGCCCCTCCCAAGAGACCATCTCCGGCTCCCCCGAGGAGACCGCCTCCGGTGAAGCGGACGGTGACGCCGGCGATGCCGGTACACCTGCCGAAAACGCCGACAGTGCGGCACCGGACGTCGCCGCCGCCGCGAAGCCCCTCACCCGCAGACAGAAGCGCAAAGCCCGCAAGGCCGCCCTGCCAGGACGCGACCCCATCTGGGCGAAGCTCCTCGTCGTCGTCGGCGCGATCCTCGTCCTCGTCTCCGCCACCGCCGTCACCGGCTCGCAGGTCCTCGCCAACCGGTACAGCAACAGCGTCCACCAGGAGAAGCTCCTCGGCGCCAACTCCCGCGCCGGCAACGACGACAAGAAGGAAGAGCGCCGCAGCGCCATCACCGGCCCGCTCAACTTCCTGCTCCTCGGCTCCGACCTGCGAGCCAAGGACCCCGAGGACGGGCAGCGCTCCGACTCGATCATCATCGTGCACATCCCCGTCAGCCTCGACCGGGCATACCTACTGTCGATCCCCCGCGACCTGCGCGTGAAGATCCCCGCGTTCGAGCCCACCGGGTTCCGCGGCGCCAGCCACGAGAAGATCAACGGCGCGTTCCAGTACGGCGGCGGCGGCACGGGCGGCGTCCAGCTCCTCGCCGAAACCCTCACCGAACTGCTCGGCATCCACTTCGACGGCGCCGCCATCGTCAACTTCGACGGCTTCAAGGCCGCCGTCGACATCCTCGGCGGCGTCGACATGTGCATCGACCAGAAGGTCACCTCGATCCACCTCGGCTACGACGACAAGGGCAACTACCTGTCACCCGAGCACGGCGGACGCCCGGCGGTGTACAACGTCGGCTGCCACCACCTCGAGTCATGGCAGGCCCTCGACCTGGTCCGGCAGCGCAAGAGCCTCGCCAACGGCGACTACGACCGGCAGAAGAACCAGCAGAAGTTCATCCGCGCCATCCTCACCAAGGCACAGCAGCAGAACCTGACCACCAACCCGATCGCCCTCGACAAGTTCATCCGGGCCATCGGCAGCGCCCTCACCGTCGACACCAACGGCGTCGCCCTCGAGGAGCTCATGTTCGGGCTCCGCAACGTCCGCCCCAGCAGCCTGGTCGGCCTCACCGTGCCGTCCGAGCCGCAGGACATCGGCGGCATCTCCTACGTCGTCGCACTCGAAGAGGCGCAGACGCTGTACAGCGCGATGACGAACGACTCGCTCGACTCGTGGGCGGTGGAGAACCCCACCTGGGTCAACCCGATCTGAGCCTCTTATAGGCTGGGACCGTGTTCAGGGGATCCGCTGTGCCGACCATCACGGTCGACGAAGTCGCTGCCGACGCCTACCTCCTCGACGTCCGCGAGGACGACGAGTGGACCGCCGGCCACGCACCCGACGCCCACCACCTGCCGATGATGCAGATCCCGGCGCGGATCGAGGAGATCCCCGCCGACCGCGACGTCATCGTCGTCTGCCGCGTCGGCGGCCGCTCCGCGCAGGTCGTCGCCTACCTGCAGCAGCAAGGGCTCACCCGCGCCACCAACCTCGACGGCGGCATGTCCGACTGGGCGGCCGCCGGCCGGCCCATGGTGAGCGAGGACGGCGGTGCTCCCCGGGTCGCCTGAGCGGCCGTGGGTGTTCGCGCACCGGGGCTCGTCATACCGGCACGCCGAACACACCCTCGATGCCTACCTCCTCGCCATCGAGGAAGGCGCCGACGGCCTCGAATGCGACGTCCGGCTGACCCGCGACGGCCACCTCGTCTGCCTCCACGACTCCCGCATCGACCGCACCAGCGACGGCCGCGGACGCGTCAGCGTGCAGACCCTCGCCGACCTCGACCGCTTCGACTTCGGCTCGTGGCGCACCGACCTGCCCGAGTCACCCGACGAGCTCATCACCGAGCGCAAACTCGCCGACGACCAGTGGCGCGGCCGGGTCCTCACCCTCGACCGGCTCCTCAGCCTCGCCGTCGACGCCGGCCGGCCCATGCGACTGCTCATCGAGACGAAACACCCCACCCGCTACGGCGCCGCCGTCGAAACCGCGCTGCTGAAGCTCCTCCGCCGGTACGGACTGGACCGCCCCAGCGAGGAACAGCCCGTCCACGTCACGATGATGTCGTTCTCCGCCAACGCCGTGCGCCGGGTCCGGCAGCTCGCACCCGCACTACCCACCGTCATGCTCATCGACGTCTGGTCCGTGCCGAGCCGCATCGGCTGGCTCCCGCCCGGCAGCAGCATCGGCGGCCCCGGAGTCTCACTCCTGCGCGCCTCCCCCGAGCTCGTCGAACGCCTCCACCGGCGGGGGTTCCCCGTGTACGTGTGGACCGTCAACGAACCCGACGACGTCGACCTGGTGGTAAAACTCAAGGTCAACGGCATCATCTCCGACCGGCCCGCATTCGTGATCGAACGGCTCAAGGAAATGGGCCTGCGCGACTGACCACTGCGGAATCCGTCGTCATGACCATCGAGGTCACCGGAATCGCACGTCGAGAAGTTTGGGCGTTGGGCTTTCAAAGCGAAGCGTGGGGAGGCAGACTCGCATCATGGTCGATGCTCGCGGTCCGGTCGACGCCACCGCCGTGTTCGGCGGCCTGGCCGAGATCGCCGAGCAGCTCTCGACCGGTGACGGCGGGCTCCCCGCACTCCAGCGCACCGTCGACGTCACCGTCGACGCGACCGGCGCGGCAGGAGCGGCCTTCGTCGAATACGGCCACGACAGCGGCCGCGTCGTCGCCGCCGCGGGAGCGCTCGACTGGTCCCTCGGCCGGCCCGTCGACCTCATCCACCCGACGCTGCGCGGCCTGCTGCAGTACGGGTCCAGGGTCCGCGAGTTCCCCGTCGACCTGCTCGGCACCGTCGGCGGCGAACACCTCCGCGGGCGCGGCCTGCACCGCTTCGTCGCCGCCGAGGTCACCGCCGGGAAAACCGCCGTCGGGGTGCTCGTCGGCGGCTACCGCGACACCGAAGGCACCGCCGGCGCCGGCGAGCGCGCCGCTCTCGCCTTCCTCGCGGGGCTCGTCGGCCTCCAGTACTCCCTGGGGCGGGGCCTGCCGATCCACGAGGGCGGGCCGGTGCTCGACCCTGTGGGGGAGCCGTTCGCCCTGCTCGACGCCGACCATCTCGTGCGCACCTGGAACCCCGCCGCCGCCCTGCTCACCGCGCGCTCACCCGAGGCCGTGATCGGCGAGCCGTGGCCCTTCCCGTTGCCGTCGACTTTTACTTCGCCTTCGCCTTCGCCTTCGCCTTCGACTTCGACTTCGCCTTCGACTTTGCCTTCGCTTTCGACGGGCGGCGGTTCGGTCGCTGGCGGCGAGATCGTCGAGCATCAGATGGCCTGCGGCACCTGGATTCAGATCCGCGCCGCCACCGTGCCCGGCTCCACCGACATCGCGGTGTCGTTCCGCGCCCGGGCCGACCAGCCCTCCGACGGCAGGGACCTGTTCATCGCCCTCACCGGGCACGAGCTGCGGACCCCGATCACCGTCATCCGCGGGTACGCCGACACGCTCGTCGAGCACTGGGAGTCCCTCGACGAAGGCTCCCGCCGCGAGGCGGTGTACGTCGTCGGCCAGCGCGCCCGCGAGCTCAGCAGGCTCGTCGACCGCCTCCTGAACGCCGTCGGCGACGAGGCCACCCCGGGCGACGCCTCGGCGTTGCTGCCGTTCGACCTGATCGACACCCTCACCACCGCGGTCGAGGATCTGAGCCCGGAGCAGCGCCGCACGCTGACCGTTTCACTGCCGCAGTCCTTGCCGAAGGCCCTGGGTGAGCGCGCCACCCTCGCTACGATCCTTGCGGAATTCGTCACGAATGCGGGTAAATACTCACTGAATTGGGTAGAAGCGGACCTGACCGCGGGTGCAGACGAGCAGTCAGTCTGGTTCAGGGTCGCCGACCGAGGCATCGGCATTCGCCCGGAGCACGTCGAGCGGGCGTTCGAGCGTTTCTGGCAACTGGAGACCGGCGACCAACGCACCCGCGGTGGCGTCGGACTGGGGCTGTATCTGGTGCGCAGGATCGTTGAGCGTCAACATGGATGGGTATCATTGCGTCCACGCCAAGGCGGTGGGACCGTCGCCGAGGTGCGACTGCCCCGCGCCGACGCAGATGCCCTCGGGGAGGCTTGAGAGCGTGTCCACAACCATCGCGGAGCGCGCCTGGTGCGTCGTGGTGCCCCACCACGCCCGGGGCGCCCACCTTGCCCGCCACCGCCTGGCCCACGAGCTCGACACCCTCGTCACCGCGGACCGCCTCGACGACGCCGTCGCCATCGCCGCCGAACTCGTCGGCAACGCCGTCCGCCACGCCGCCCCCCTCCCCGGCGACGTCATCCGCGTAGCGTGGCGCCTACTCCCCGACGACACGCTGGAGATCCGCGTGACCGACGGCGGCTCCCCCGCAGGCCCCGAACTCCGCGTAGCCGCCCCCGACGCCGTCGACGGCCGCGGCCTGACCATCGTCGCCGCACTGGCCACCCACTGGGGCGTCGAACGCGACGGCCTAGGCCAATGCGTCTGGGCCACGCTGTAATCCTGTAATTCCCCCCACCGCTCCGCGGCGGGGCCCGGCGGGGGTTCCCACCCGCACCCCCATGCTCGCTGCGCTCGCACTGCCAGCGCTGTCGCGCGGCAGCCTCACGCGCGTGCGCGCGGCATGTCGTCGTCGGCCTGACCCCGGTCCCCGGACTGGGCGACTCCATGGGCCCGAAACCCGCGATGCCTCCCGGGCTGGTCGACTCCTAGGGTTGCGACGCCCGCGATGCCTCCCGGACTGGTCGACTCCTAGGGTTGCGACGCCCGCGAGGTTTCCCGGGCTGGCCGGCCCCTTGGCCCCGACGTTCGCGATCCGGCCGCGACCGTCCAGCCGCCGGACCGCCAGCGCGGGCACGTCTGGACGATCACCCGCTGCACGTGCCCCGCCCGGCCGACCAGCGGGTTGTTGGCGCTGGGTCGAGATTCCCGCACGCGTCGCGTTCCCATCTTCGCGCGTTAACCGCCACGGGCAAAGACCCGCCACCTGGGCGCGTCACTCACCCACCAGCGCCACCACCTGACCGACAAGTCGGACCGTGCAAGCGCGGAGGGCGTCGTGCGGGCGGAAGGTCGTCGAAGTTCGCGCGGGCGCGAGAGTTCGTCGAACTGGGCGCCGCTGGCAGGGGGTGGTGGCCGATAGCGCCCGAGTGAAGCGGATGCGGGCCGGTTGGTCGCTGCCTGGCCGATCTACAGCAACCTTACACCCGCCGAACTAATTGACCTTTCGCATGTGACCGTCTGCGACTGGACGGTTCGCCTGTGTGCGGGGTGTGGCGCTGCCCAGAGTCCAACTGAGATTACCGTCGTCGAGCGGCGGCGGCGAGTCGGGCGACATTTCCGACTTGTCGGTCAAGTGGTGGCGCTGGTGGGTGAGTGACGCGCCCGGGGTGGTGGGTCTTTGCCCGTGGGGGTTTCGGACCGCCTAGGCTGGGTCGCCGTGAGCAAGCGAGCGAAAACCCCCCGTGGCCGGTCCGCCGACGGTGAGAAGCGCCAGAAGATCCGTGACGTGTACGTCGGACGGCCGTTCGAGGGGCTGGCCGACGAGCCGGAGTGGATCGCGCTGCGTGAGCTGGTGCCGGCCGCCTCGGCGCCGCTGAAGCTGGCGCCTGAGCTGGCCGAGAAGTACGGCGACCGGCCCGTCATTCTCGCCACCGTACTGCCGATGGCGTGGCCGGCGATGACGAAGCCCGACGGGCGGGTGTTCATCGGGCTGCAGCGGCACGTGCAGTCGGGGGACGTTTCCCGCGACCTGGCCGTGGCGCTGCAGTGCGCGCTGGACACGCCGACCGGGCAGACGGTCAACATCCCGGCGCTGCCGGGAGTCGGGCCGCGGCTGCAGGACGTGATCGTCAACGCGCCGCTGGACATCACCGTGCACACGGGCTTCGAGTTCTGGCTCGAGGACAACGCCACCGACGACCCGAACGTGCGGGCGTCGCTGGAGCGGGCCAACGCGAGCATCTTCCCGACGGTGCGCCTGTCGGCGGCGCCGGCGACGTACTGGTGCCGCGTCACCGACCGGTCCCACGTCCGGCTCGTCCTCGGCGACGACGAGGACCGGGCGCTCGACGCGCTGTCGCGGCTGTCGGCGGGTGGCGGGCTGCTGCTGGGCGACAACACCAAGTTCGCCGGCATGTTCCGCGCGCACGGGCTCCTCGCGCCCGTGTGGGACCTGCCGCTCGAGGTGGACGCCGAGGAGTGGGAGGCGCCGGTCGCCGAGTTCACGAAGCGGTACGCCGAAGCCCTCGCCGTCAGCGAGCCGCTGACCGCCGCCGAGCGCCGTAGCAAGCAGGGGCTGCTCGGCCGCCTCCAGCCGCTGCGCTGATCAAGCGTCAAGCGGACGAAGCGGACGACGCCCGCACGCGGACGACGCCCGCACCACCGGCGTTGATCAAGCGTCAAGCGTCGAGCATCAAGCGGACGAAGCCCGCACGATCGGTGCGGACATGCAACGCGGACCTCCCCGGCCCGAGCCCAACTCGGAGCCGGGGATCCGGATCACCTCGATCCCGTGCCGCTCCAGCTGGGCGTTCGTCTCGGTGTTTCGCTCGTACGCCACGCAGAGCCGCGGACCGATGGCCAAGGTGTTGTTGCCGTCGTCCCACTGCTCACGCTCTGCGGTGACCGGGTCGAGGCCGGTGTCGATGATCCGCAGGGTGTCGATCCGCATGGCCTTCGCGGCGGCGACGATGAACGGCTCCGGCCCGCTGACGACGAGCTCGTCGAGCTGCAGGTCGGTGCTGGTGACGGTCCACGCCCGCAGGGTGCTGGCGACGTTCGGGTACATCACGACCGCGTCGACGTCGACCATGGTGCACACCGTGTCGAGGTGCATGGTGGCCCGTTCCTGCGCGATCGGCACGACCAGGACCGTGTGGGCGAGGCCGCGCTCGAAGCAGCGCCTGGCGAGCCGCTCCGCACCGGCCGGCCGGGTGCGCTCGCCGACGCCGACCGCGAGCACACCCGGCGCCAGCAGCAGCACGTCGCCGCCCTCCAGGTGCTCCAGCCCAGGCTCGTACACCAGCGGCGTCCCGGAGAAGCGAGGATGGTGCCGATAGATCGCGTGGGTGAGGGTGGTCTCCCGGCGGCGGGCGTGCATGGCCAGGCTCGTCACCGCGACCTGACCCCCGATCCAGACCGATGAATCGCGCGTGAACAGCAGATTCGGCAGCGGGTCGATGACGAAATCGGTCCGGTCCATCAGCGCGTGTACGAGACCACCGCCCGCCCGCAGCTCCGCCCGCGACAGCCCGGCGATGAGCGTGGTCGCGAGGCCGGCCGGGTCGAGCACGGCCAGGTGCGCGGCGACGTGGCCGCGCAGGGTGTCGCCGAGCCGGACGTCGTCGAGGACGGCCCGCGTGACCTCCTGGCGGGCGGCCGGCAGGGTGAGGGTCTCGGCGAGCAGCTCCGAGACGTACAGCACCTCGACGCCATGAGTGCGCAGCGCTTGCGCGAACGTGTCATGCTCTTCCTGGGCCCTTCCGACCCATGGGATTCCGTCGAAGAGCAGCGAGTCGTTGTTTCGCGGGGTCAGCCGGGCGAGCTCGGCGCCCGGGCGGTGCAGCAGCACCGTGCCGAGCCGGCCGACCTCGCTGTCGACGTGATGAAGGCTCACCGATTCAGACTAACGGCTGACCCGATATCCGCCGGTTGGGCGCTATCTGCAAATTCATGAGACGTCGTGAATGTGGCATTCATCCCAGTCATTCCGAGTCTTTCACCCATCCAAGTATGCTGGTTCGGCCCACAAACACGTACGGTGTTTGAACACACACGCAACCGAGCGGCGACTTGGAGGTGTGCGAGATGACCGAGCTGCTGCACCGTAGCGGCCAGGATTCGCAGCCCGAAGGGTTTGACGATCGCATCATTGTTGATGCCGGCCGGACTTCCCCCATCGACTGGATGCGCGAGCGACGCGCCGAGCGCGGCGCCCGCCGGGAAGAGGCAGGGCACAACCGTCTGTACCGCAGAATGGGCAGCCTCATCGGCCGCCTCGGCGAGGACTGGCACGTCCTGGACCTGCGTGAGCTGACCGGCGCCGAGCGGCGCTCGTTCCTCGCCATGGGACCCGGCGGCGTGTTCGCGGTGACGGTCAAGGACCACGGCCGCAGCCGCGTCTCGTTCGCGGGTGACATCGTGCAGATCGACGGCAAGCGCCCCAAGTACGTCGAGGAGACCCGTGCGGAGGCCAAGGCCGCCGCGGAGGCGCTCTCCCGCAGCGCCGGGGTGTCGATCCCGGTCATGCCGATCCTGGCGTTCGCCGGCACCGGCAAGATCAGCTTCTACGGGGTGCCGAAGGGTTGTCTCGTCACCGCGTACCACGAGCTGCCGCGCGTCCTGAACGCCCGGGGAATGCGGCTCGCCGGCGACACCGTCGACAAGGTGTTCTCGCTCGCGCTGCACCCGGCGACGTGGTCCTCGCAGTCCTACGCCGCCTTCGCCGACAGTTACCGCTGGTACAAGGACGGTGAACGCGTGGGCACTGACAAGCGGAGTGACGCGGAGTAGCCTCTGCGGCGTGGAGCCGCTCGACATGAAGCGCCGGATTGAGCAATCGCTGGGGACCGATCAGCCGCTGAATGATGCGATGATGTCTTCGCTGCGCGGACGCGTCCGCCGCACCGGTGCCTGAGGAGGCGCTGTGGCGCATGTCGAGCTGTCCATCTCCGACCCACACCTGACCCGCTCGCCCGACGGGCGCGTGTCCGACTTCGGTGAGGTCGAGTCCGACGCTGTCGATGCGGGCATGGCCGAGCCGCCCATCGAGTCGTCCCTCGACCGCTGGGCGGCGACCGTCGCCGAAGCGGCCGAGCCGAGCCTCGTGATCGACGACAAGGCGGTCATCGTCGCCGTGTCCGCGTCGTTCGAGGACCTGCTGGGGCTCACCCAGTCCGCCATCGACCGCCCGCTGGTCGACGGCGTCCTGCAGCTGCTCGACTTCGGCGACGGCGGCGCGCTCGACGCATCCGAGATCAACAAGACGCCGCCGCTGCTCGCCCTGTCCTCCGGCCGGCTCGCCCGCGGACTGCTCAGGGTGCGCTGCGCGACCGGGCCGCGCACGTTCGACGCGATCGCGACCCCGCTGCTGCAGGACGGCCAGGTCGTCGGCTCGCTGACGTTCTTCAGCGCCGTCTAGAGCGCCGTCTAGAGCGCCGTCCAGAGCGCCGTCCAGGCGGCTCCGGTCGAGCGTCGTTCACGAATACGACCTCGTCCGGGGGGAAGCACGTGGCCTGGCTCACGGCTACCGCCACGCAACGCGTTCGCACCGTACGCTCCTTGTCATGTTGGACCTCGAGGTGCTGCCAGGTGACTACGCGATCGCGCGGTTGCCGGCCGGGTCGCCCCTGCCGGCTGGCTTCACCGAGGCCGCCGCGGCGGGCCAGGACGTCATCTCCGTGACATGGACACCCGACGAGGTCTCCATCCTGTGCCCCGCCGACCAGGTCCCCGAGGGCGCCTCGGTGGAGACGCCGTGGCGCTGCCTGCGGGTCGCCGGGCCGGTCCAGCTCGCCCTCACGGGCATCCTCGCCTCGATCGTCACGCCGCTCGCCGACGCCCGGGTCAACATCTTCGCGTTCTCCACCTTCGACACCGACTACGTGCTGGTGCCGTCGGTCCGGCTCGGTGAGGCACTCGCCGCCCTCGATGCCGCCGGCCACCGGGTGTCCACCGCCGGCACCGTCTGACGCGCTTCGCGGGAAGGGTGCGCGGGCCGGCCGTTCGACGGCTCCGGCGCCGCATGAACGGCGGGAGACCGGCACCCTACGATGTCCTGCATGCGCACTGCGGCCGCTGTGCTTACGATCGTCAGCCTTGGATGCCTGCTGTCCGGCTGCACGCGGTCGGACGATGCCGCCGGGCCGCTGCTGCCACCCGTGTCGCACCAGCCGGCACGCACCGCCAGCCCCACGCCGGTCAGCACACCCAACGTGCCGCCCGCGCGCACCGCCACCGCCGGCAGTCCGTCCGCCCGGCCCAGCTCGAGCGTGACGCCGTTCTCCGAGGCGTACGTGTCGCAGTGCAACGGCCGTCCGAGCGGTGAGCAGGTCATCGCGGCGGTCCGCCGGGCGCGGCCCGGGCTCCCCGCCGGGAGCGGGCTGACCGTGAAGAGCGGGCCACTGTGTGCGGGGGTCTGGCAGTACACCATCCTCACCGTCGCAAACGCCGAGCCGCTGCAGATCATGTCCAAGGGCGCACCGGCCGCGCTCACCATCGTCACCGCCGGCACCGACCCGTGCAGCGTCGAGGTGAAAGCGACCGCGCCACCGGCGCTGCTGAGCGCCGCGAGTTGCTGAGCGACTAGGCTTGACACATGCCTGGTGTGCCGCCGACGCGGTTCGTGTACCTGGGGCCGGAAGGCACGTTCTCGGAGCAGGCGCTCAAGACCGTCCCGGCCGCCGACCGCGGGGTGCTCACCCCGGCCCGCAGCGTCCCGGAAGCCCTCGACGCGCTGCGCGCCGGTGAGGCCGACGCCGCGCTCGTCCCGCTGGAGAACTCGATCGGCGGCCAGGTCGGCGTCACGCTCGACGAGCTGGCCAACGGCGAGCCGCTGATCATCACGCGCGAGGTCGTGCTTCCGGTGCAGTTCGTCCTCGCCGCCGCTGAGGACCGGCCGCTGGACACCGTCCGGTCGGTCGCGGCCCACCCGCAGGCGAGCGCCCAGTGCCGCAAGTGGCTGCGCGACCACGTCCCGCAGGCGGCGGTCGTCGATGTACTGTCCAACGCCACCGCCGCGATCGGCGCCGGCAGCGGCGAGTTCGACGCCGCGATCTGCGCCGCCATCGGCGCGAGCCGGTACAAGCTGCACGTCCTGGCGAAGGACATCGCCGACAACGCCGGCGCGATGACCCGCTTCGCGCTCGTGTCGCGACCCGGTCCGCCGCCCCCGCCGACCGGCGACGACCTGACGACGCTCGCCGTCTACATCGCCCACGACCGGGTCGGCGCGCTGCTCGCCGTGCTGACCGAGCTGTCGGTCCGCGGGATCAACATGACCAGGATCGAGTCACGCCCGACGGGCGAGCGCCTCGGCCGCTACGTGTTCTTCCTGGACTGCGGCGGCCACGTCGCCGAGGCCCCGATGGGCGAGGCATTACAGGGGCTGCGCCGCGTCTGCGCCGACGTGCGGTTCCTCGGCTCGTACCCGCGAGCCTCCAACGGCGACCCGCCACCCCGCCGCGCCCCAGGCCTGTCCGGCGACGACTTCACCGCCGCCGCCCGCTGGCTCTCCGAGATCCGCAACGGCGCCTGACCCACCGCCGCACTGACTGTGGCCGTCGCGATCGCGGAGGGTGACAACGGGGGGTTCGGTTTTTTTGATGGGTGTACGGTTTGAAAGCGGTCACCGTTCACCGGGGTGCGTCCGCCGTAGCAGCCGCTCGCCCCACCACGACCCGTCGTTCGGCCCAGCCGTGATCGCAGTCCGCCCACGTCCCGCCCGCGCGACGTAACAGCGCGCTGGTTAGGGCCGCGAGGTCGAGGCGCTCGTCGCGCCCGCCCGCCCGGCAGCGGGTCCGGTCGGGCAGCGCGTTCGGCTGCCAGCAACAGGACTGGCCGGCAATCCGGGCCCAACGGCGGATCAGGCTGGCAGCGGGCGGGGCTGGCGGCGTGGTCGTGCGCCGGCGGAGGACGCCGGAGGGGTGGGCAGAAGCGGGGTCGAAGGATGGGCGGGGTGGCCCATCCTTCGACCGTGGCTGGTCGGGCTGGTTGGCGGTCAGCCGCCGAGGCTGCCGAGGAGGCCGCCGCTGCTGGCCTGCTGGGCGGACGGCTTGCCCTCGCTGGGCTGGACGATGACGAAGCCCTGGCCCTGGAGCATCAGCTGGAAGAGCTCACCCGAGCCGCCGCGCAGCATCGACTTGAGGCTCTGGTTCTTCTGGATGCTGGTCTGCAGGCTGCTCGACCAGCCGACAACCGCGTCGGTGTCGACCAGGACGGGGGCCTGCGGGCTCACCGGGATGATGATCGGGGCGCCCTGGGTGAGGATCGCGAGCCTGCCCTGGCCGGTGAAGACGCTGTTGAAGAGGCCGCCGCCGAACATGCCGGCGCCCTTCACCATCTGGATGTCGTACCGCAACGAGGGGTCGAAGCAGAGGACGTTCTTGCCGTTGATGGACAACGCGTCGTTGGGCTCGATGTCGAGGATGTGGCAGTCGGAGGCGGCGTCGGCGAACCACACCTCGCCCTGTCCACGCACGGCCATGAGGGACAGGCCCTCACCGGTGACCGCGCGCTTGAGGAAGTTTCCGACGCCCTGGCTTTTCACCTCGAACTGGAGGTTGCCGCGGAAGGCGACCATGGCACCCTGACGGGCCAGGACCTCGCCGTTCACGGCGTACTTGACGCACTTGGAGTGCTGCAGGCTCATGCCTGCCTGGGTTGGGGGCTGGGCCATGTTCTCGGCCTTGAAGATGTCACCGCGCACGCTGCGCAGCGTAACCGGTCCCCCAAGGGCTCGCGGGGCTGCCGTTACAAAAGCGCGACCCAACTGCACTCAGCTGCCGAGCAGGTTGCCCAGGACTCCGCTCTGCCCCTGTTGTCCCTGGCCACCGGCCAGGCCCTGGGGCGGCTCCTCCGACGGCTGGACGACGACGAAGCCCTGGCCGGCGAAGCTCATCGTGAAAGCCTCACCGGTGCTGCGGCCCAGCAGCGTGCCGATGCCGAGCTGGTCGGCGCGGTGGTAGCCGGTCTGCAGGCCCGCGGACCAGCAGATCGCGGCCTGCGGGTCGACGTACGTGGGCGCGTCGACGGTCAGCACCACCGGGGTGCCCTTCGTCGTGATCGCGAGCCGGCCCTGACCGGTGAACACGCAGTTGAACAGGCCCGCCGACGACAGCATGCCGACTCCTTGGACCATTCTCACGTCGTACTGCAGCGACGAATCGAACGCGAGGACGTTGGCGCCGTTGATGGAGATGGCGTCGCCCTGCTCCAGATCGATGAGGTGGACGTCGGCGGAGCGGTCGGCGAAGAACACGTCGCCGCGGCCGGTGACCTTCATGAGCGGGACGCCCTCGCCGGTCAGCTTCGACTTCAGCCACTTGCCGACCCCGCCGGAGCCGAGCGCCTGGAACGTCACCTGGCCCTGGTAGGCGATCATCGTGCCGGTCCGGGCCATGATCTCGCCGTTGAGCTCGGCCTTGAGCATCTTGGAGTTCTGCAGCCGGAGGCCGGGCTGCTGCGACTCCTTCTCCAGGTTCTCCGTGGCGAACAGCGCACTACGCATCAGGAAACCCCCTAGCCCCAGCCGAGCGCGTGGAGGCGCCGGTCGTCGATGCCGAAGTGGTGGGCGATCTCGTGGACCACGGTGATCGCGACCTCGTCGACGACGTCGTCCTCATCGTCACAGATGGCGAGGATCGGGTTGCGGTAAATGGAGATCCGGTCGGGCAGCACGCCGGAGTAGTCCCAGCCGCGCTCCGTCAGCGAGAACCCCTCGTACAGGCCGAGCAGGTCCGGCTCGCCGGGCGGCGGGTCGTCGACGACCAGGATCACAACGTTGTCCATGAGGTCGAGCAGCTCCTCGGGGACCTCGTCCAGGGCCTCGCCCACGAGCTCCTCGAACCGCTCCTTGCTCATCGTCACCGGCATGCAAAGAGGGTCCCCCACGACAGGGGACCCTCTCAAGACGGATCAGACGAGCTTCGCGTCCAGCGTGATCTCGACGGCGGCGAGCGCCTTGGAGATCGGGCAGCCGGCCTTGGCGTCGGCGGCCTGCTTCTCGAACTCGCCGGCGTCGATGCCGGGAACGTCACCCCGGGTGGTCAGGTCGATCCGGGTGATGGCGAAGCCGCCCTCGACCGGGCCGAACTGCACCGCCGCGGACGTCTCCACGGAGGTGGGCGTGAAGCCGGCCTTGGCCAGGCCGTTGGACAGCGCCATCGAGTAGCAGGCGGCGTGCGCGGCCGCGATCAGCTCCTCCGGGTTGGTGCCCTGGCCGCTCTCGAAGCGCGACGGGAAGGAGTAGGAACCCTGGAAGGTGCCCGAGCCGGTCGAGACGGTGCCGGCGCCGGACTTGAGGTCGCCCTCCCAGCGGGCGGATGAAGTGCGAGTAGGCATGAACCAGACGCTAGCCCATTCCGTGTGTTCCTTGGGACGAGCTCGGCAGTCTTGGGAGGGATCAAGTTGATGCAGCGCAAACTGGTGCAGATCGGCGGCCTGCTGGCCGTGGTCGGCCTGCTCACCGGCATTGCCTCGATCTTCGTGCCGTGGGTGCAGCAGCTGGTGGTGACGGGGTCCGGGCGCCGGGCCCAGCAACGTCTCGACAGCCTCACCGTGCTCAACATCCGCATGGGGCTCTGGTACGTGATTCTGCTGCTCACCCTGATCGCGGTACTCGGGGCGGCGGTCCTCGGCGCGAACCAGGGCCGCAAGTTCGCCGGGCTCGCCGGGCCGATCCTGTCGCTGGTGACCGCATCGGTCGTAGTGAGCCTCATCACCACGTTCGACGGTCAGCTCGCCGGTCCGGGCCGGATCGCGGATGTGGGCACGTCAGCGGGCAGCTGGCTGGCGCTCGCCGCGATGCCGCTGCTCGGGTTCGCCTGCGGGCTGATCGCGATCGGCCGCGCGCGCCGGCATGTTTCCGCACCGGCGGGTGTTGCCGGTGAGCATGACTGATCTCAATGTGGGGGTCCTCGGCACCGGCATGGTCGGCGACGCGATCGCGACCAGGCTCGTCGAGGTGGGGTATGACGTCGTCATGGGTTCCCGCGAGGCCACCAACCCGAAGGCCGTCGCCTGGGCCGAGCGGACCGGCGGCCGGGCCGGCACGTTCGCCGACGCGGCCGCGCACGGCCCGCTGATCTTCAACGCCACCCCGGGCAACCTGTCGCTCGACGTGCTGCGCGCCGCCGGCGACCTGACCGGCAAGGTCCTCGCCGACATCTCCAACGACCTCACCGCCGCGGCGGTCAAGCCCGTCGCCGCCGGCCTGCAGGAGGCGTTCCCCGAGCTGAAGGTCGTCAAGACGCTCAACACCGTCAACGCCGACATCATGGTGCGCCCCGACCTGCTGTCCGAGCCGCACAACATCTTCGTCGCCGGCGACGACGCCGGAGCGAAGACCCTGGTCAAGGAGGTGCTGGCGAAGTTCGGCTGGCCCGAGGGCGACGTGCTGGACCTCGGCGGGATCGACAAGGCGTTCGCGATGGAGCAGTACCTGCCGATGTGGCTGGCCGTCTGGGGCGTCAAGCAGGATCTTCGGTTCAACCTGAGGTTCGTTTCCTGAGCTACCCTGCGCGGTATGTCTGAGCCGGCTGCTGTGGATTCCGTCGACGATCGCGGGCGCGACGGTGGCGAGCGTGGCCCCGGCCCGGTCGGCATGGCCCTGCTCGTCTCGGGGTTCGTGCTGGCCGCGGCCGCCCAGTACCTGCCGTGGGCGTCGGTCGACCTGCGGTCGGCGGCCGGCGGGGAGGACGAGGTCTCCGGGCCCGTGCCGGCCAGCATCGAGCTCGACCTGGCCAGCTTCAACAACGGCCACGTCATCGCCTACCTCGTCACCGTCGCGCTCGCCCTCGTCGGCGTCGGCGTGCTGGCGGCGACCCGCGGCCCGGTCCGCCGGGCCGCGGCGGCCGCCGCGCTGGGCCTGCTCGCCGGCAACGCGCTCGTGCTCGTCGGGCTCAAGAAGGCCGTCGAGCACGTCGGGGGCAGCGCGCTGGTGTCGTACCGGCTGCCGGAGGAGACCATCCACATCGGCGCCGGGTATCCGCTGGCGATCGCCGCGACCGCCCTGCTGGCCGCGGGGGTGCTGACCGCCGCCCGGATGCTGCCGGACATCGGCCGCCGGCGCCCCGTGGACGAGCCGCACGACGGCGCCGAGCCCCTCGAGCTGACCGTCACCCCGCTGCAGTGATGTCCTCATCAGGACGTCGTACGTTCGGTTGAGATTTACTCGCATGGTGTGACCTTGGCTGACTGCGGAGGTACGGTTGCTGCCCCGCTGACGCGGAAGGAGCACCGAATGCGCAGTTTGCCCAAGCTCATCGCGACCGACCTCGACGGCACGCTCGTGCGGAGTGACGACACGGTGAGCGACTACACCCGGGACGTCCTGGAGCGGGTCAAGGCCGCCGGTATCCACATCGTGGGCGCCACCGGCCGCGGCCCCCGCCTGACCCAGCTCGTCCGGTCCGACATCCCGTCCGCCGACTTCCTCGTCATGGGTGGCGGCAGCCGGGTCCTCGACATCCGCGATCCCGCCCACCCGGTCGTCCTGCGCGACGAGCGGCTCCAGGGCGACGCTCTCGCCGAGGTCCTCACCCTGCTCGAGCAGGAGCTCGGCGCCCTGTCCGTGCTCATCGAGGCCGGCGACCACCACGAGGCGCCGCTGTGGGGCGACACCGACCCGCACTGGCGCTACCCCGACGTCGTCGAGGCGCGGGTCCGCGCGGAGTGCCTCACCGGCCCCGTCCTCAAGGGCTTCGCCCGGCACCCCACCTGCGACGTCGACGAGGTGCTCGCCGTCGCGGAGCGCGTCGTCCCGGCGAGCACGGCCACGATCACCCAGGCCGGCCTCGGGTACATCGAGATCTGCCCGCCCGGCGTCGACAAGGCCACCGGCCTGCAGTTCGTCGCCACCGCCCTCGGCATCGACCCGGGCGACATCCTCGTCTTCGGCGACATGCCCAATGACGTGCCCATGTTCCGCTGGGCCGGCTTCGGCCGCGTCGCCGTCGCCAACGCCCACCCGGCCCTGAAGGCTCTCGCCGACGAGACGACGCTCACCAACGACGAGGACGGGGTCGCGACCTACCTCGAAGCTATGTTGAAGCTGTGACGCAGACCCCGCGACTGGTGGCCACCGATCTCGACGGCACCCTCGTCGGCCGGGACCGCACGGTCAGCCCCCGCACCGTCGAGGTGCTCCACCGCCTCGACGCCGCGGGGATCGTGATCGTGCTGGTCACCGGCCGTCCGATCCGGTGGCTGCATCCGGTGTACGACCAGCTGACCGTCCGGCCGATCGCCATCTGCGCCAACGGGGCGGCGACCTACGACCCCCGCACCGACAGCATCGTGCACAGCACCCCGATCGAGCCGGCCACCCTCGCCGAGATCTGCTCCCGCCTGCGCGCCACCGTGCCCGGCGTCGTCTTCGCCGTCGAGCGCGACGGCGGCCGCGAGATGCGCCACGAGGAGGCGTTCCCGGTCGGCCCGTGGGAGGTCAACCACGAGTCGGTGGGCCCCGTCACGCACGAGGAGCTCCTGGCCCGCCCCGCCGCGAAGCTTCTGGTCCGCGCCGGTGTCCAGCAGCCCGACGAGTTCACCGCCCTGGTCGGCGCGTGCCTCGACGGCCTGGGCGAGGCCACGAACTCCTCCTCCAGCGGCATGGTCGAGGTCTCCGCCGTCGGCGTCACGAAGGCGACGGCGCTCGCCCGGGTCGCCCGCGAGCACGCCGTGCCGTCCGCCGAGGTGGTCGCCTTCGGTGACATGCCCAACGACCTGGCCATGCTCGCCTGGGCCGGCCGGGGCGTCGCCATGGCCAACGGCCACCCCGCCGTCCTGGCCGCCGCCCACGACGTCACCACCGCGACCAACGAGGACGACGGCGTCGCCGTCTACCTGGAGTCCCTCTACCGCTACTGACGCATGATCGACAGGGCCGCGAGGGCTCCTGCCGATCATGCGTTCCGGAGGTCTTAACGGAGGGTGTTACAGGTACTGACCGGTGCCGGAGGGCATCGGCTGGCCCGGCGGGGTCTGCGCGCCGCCCGGGCCGCCGGTGAGGGCGGGCCGGCCGCGCATCTGCTCGAGCTGGACCC
This sequence comes from Dactylosporangium sp. NPDC050588, assembly GCF_040654975.1. Taxonomy (NCBI): domain Bacteria; kingdom Bacillati; phylum Actinomycetota; class Actinomycetes; order Micromonosporales; family Micromonosporaceae; genus Dactylosporangium; species Dactylosporangium sp. NPDC050588. The sequence continues at coordinate 101,350 of NZ_JBFAJA010000006.1, forward strand.
GGGCCGCCATCTGCTGGGCGACCAGCGCCGCCTGGATGCCGTGGAACAAGCCCTCCAGCCAGCCGACCAGCTGCGCTTGGGCGATGCGCAGCTCGGCCTCGCTCGGCGTGGAGTCGTCGTCGAACGGCAGGGACAGCCGCTCCAGCTCGTCGCGCAGCTCGGGGGCGAGACCGTCCTCCAGCTCGGTGATCGACCGGCGGTGGATCTCCTTGAGCCGGCTGCGTCCCGCCTCGTCGAGTGGGGCGGCACGGACCTCCTCGAGCAGCTGCTTGATCATGCTGCCGATGCGCATGACCTTGGCCGGCTGCTCGATGAGCTTGCTCGGGTCCTCCGCACCTTCCTCGTCGCTGGACATGGTGCCGAGCGGACGTCCGTCGGGCCCGACCACCAGCACGGTGCGCGACTCGTCCTGCGCCTCATCTGCCATGGTTCCTAGTCTTGCCTACCCGCCGCTCGGGCTACCACAAAGGGGCCCTGTTGCCACGCTTCGTGACGCGTTAATGTCGCCCCGTGACGAGTGACCCCCGCGAGGTGCTCAGCCGGCCCGCCCGACCCGCGGACTTCACGCTGCGATACGGAGAGCACCCCGACCAGCTGGCCGACGTCCGGCTCCCGGCCGTGGCCGGCGCGCCGCTGGTGCTCTTCATCCACGGCGGGTTCTGGCGCAGCGAGTGGGACCGCGCGCACGCCGGGCCGCTCGCCGCGGACCTCGCCGATCGGGGCTACGCCGTCGCGACGGTCGAGTTCCGCCGCACGGGACAGCCCGGCGGCGGCTGGCCCGGCACGTTCTCCGACGTGGCGTCCGCCGCGGTCGCCGTGCCCGACCTGCTCGGCAAGGAGATCGCGCACCGCGGCCTGCGGCCCGTCGCGGTCGACCGGCCGATCCTCGCCGGGCACTCCGCAGGCGGGCACCTCGCCCTCTGGTACGCCACGGTCGCCCCCGACGCCGTCGGCGGGGTCGTCGCGCTCGCACCCGTGGCCGACCTGGCCCGCGCGCACGAGCTCGACCTGGACGGCGGTGCGGTGGCGGCGCTGCTGGGCGGGGCGCCCGACCGGGCCCCGGAGGCGTACACGGCGGCCGACCCGATGCGCAACCTTCCGTCGAAGGTCCGGACGGTGGTCGTGCACGGCAGCGACGACACGATCGTGCCGGTGGAGCTGTCCAGGGACTACTGCCGCGCCGCCCGCCGGGCCGGCGACGACACCACGCTGGTCGAGCTGGCAGGTGTGGAACACTTCGCTGTGATCGATCCGCTGTCGGCCGCCTGGCCCGCCGTCCTCGCCGCGTTCGGGACGGTAACCCGAGGTGAGGCCGACCTCGCCGATTGACTGTCCGGCGCGATGGCGGTAGAACGCAGCGTGGGTGTCGAGGTCTTCTCGCCGCCGCAGGGTGCTGGGGAGGAAAAGTACGTGTCCCACCTGAACCGCCGCCAGGCGCTCCGACTCTTTGCGGCCGCGGGCGTGGCAGGAGCGGCCGCACCGTTACTCTCCGCATGCAGTGACAACTCCAGCAGCACGTCCAACACCGCGCCGCCGCCCGGCCCCCCGGTCAAGCTCGGCATGATCGTGCCGCTGACGGGGTCGCGCAAGGACCTCGGCAACGAGATGGACAACGGCTTCCAGCTGTACCTCAAGCTGCACGACAACAAGCTCGGCAACCGCGAGGTCCAGCTGCTCAAGGTCGACGAGGGCGAGACGCCCGACATCGGCAAGGCCGCCGCCGAGAAGCTGACCAAGGAGGACCGCGTCCTCGCGCTGACCGGCGTCGCGTCCGCCGCGACGATGATGGCGATCCGGGACACCGTCGAGGCCGCCGCCGTGCCGCTCGTCGGGTCCAACGCGTCGCCGACCGCGCTGCAGGGCGCCAACTACATCTGGCGCACCTCGTTCGTCGCCAACGAGCCCGGCCAGGCCCTCGGCAAGTGGGCCGCCGACAACGCGGGCGGCCCGCTCGCGATCGTCGCCTCCGACTATCCCGGCGACGACGACGAGGTCGCCGGGTTCCGCGACGCCTTCGTGTCGGCCAACGGCACCATCGCCGGCAACGCGATCAAGTGGACGCCGTTCCAGCAGAAGGACTTCAGCCAGGTCTTCCAGCAGGTCAAGAATTCCGGCGCGGCGTCGATGTTCGCCTTCTACGCGGGCGCCTCCGCGATCGACTTCGTCAAGCAGTTCAAGGCCGCGAAGTTCCCCGGCAGCTTCAAGCTGATCGCGCCCGGCAGCCTCACCGAAGGCTATGTCCTCAAGCAGCAGGGCGCCGACGCGAAGGACATCTACACCGCGATGAACTACTCGCCCGACCTGGACAACGCGGCCAACCGCCGGTTCATCGCCGACTACCAGAAGGCCTACGGCACGATCCCGTCGACCTACGCGATGGCCTCCTACGACGCCGCCGCCGTGCTCGACAAGGCGATCGGCGACGCGAGCCGGTCGCTGGACTCGTTCTCCCTCAACGCCGCGATCGGCAAGCTCGGGCAGATCGACAGCCCACGGGGCGGCTGGCAGTTCAGCCAGAACCGGACGCCGCTGCAGCGCTGGTACCTGCGACAGGTCCGCATGGACGGTGCGCTGCTGTCCAACGTGCTCACGGCCGAGCTGACCACGCTGGGCTAGCGCCCGGACCAGCTCAGACCAGTGCTGAGCCGGCGCCGCCCGGCTCGGCCGCCGCCGTGGCCGGGCCGGGGTCGACAAGGACCGCCGGCCTGGCGGAGGATGTGGTTCCGCTCCTCGACGTCGGCAGGCGATGTGACCAACCCCGAACCGGCCGCTGCGACACCCTCCGCAGCCCCTTCGACCGATGCTGCGCACGCCGGGGAAGGTCCAGCGCCGGACGCCCCCGTGACGGCCGGTCCGGCGACCGTCATCCCGGCCCAGCCCGGGCCTCCGCCGGCCGAGTCGCTGCCGTCCGCCGCTCCGGTCGCGGCGGCAGCTGGTGTACCGGTGGCCGCGCCGCCTCCCGCACCGCCCGCGACCTGGCCCGGCGCCGCTCAGCCGGCGCAGCAACCGGGGCCGCCGTCCGGTGTGCCGCAGCAGTACGCGCCACCCCAGCAGTTCGCGCCGGTCCAGCAGTTCGCGCCGCCTCAGCAGTACACGCCGCCGCAGCAGCCGTACGGGCCTCCGCAGCAGTACGGGCCACCACCGCAGCCATACGCGCCGCCGCAGCAGTTCGCGCCGCCCGGTCAGTACGGACCGCCGCCCGGATTCCCGCAGGTCGGAGCACCGGGTCAGCCGGCACAGTTCGTACATCAGCCGCTGACGCAGACACATCCCGCTCCCGGCTACGGCTGGCCGCCGCCGCACCTGCCGCCGCCACCACGCCGGAGCCTGCTCTGGCCCGTCCTCACCACCCTGCTGGTGGTGAGCATGGTCCTCGCCCTCGGCGGAGCGGCCGCCGCCGCGTTGGCGCTGCGCGGCGGTGGCGGCGGCGAGACCGACCTGGTCTCCTCCACCTGGGTCGACATGCGGTCCGGGGTCGGCGGCAAGGCGATCGAGGAGCTGCTCGGCCGGCACACCGAGGCGGTCAAGAAGAAGGATCTCAACGCCTGGATGGCGGACGTCGACCAGAGCGACGCGGCGTTCGTGAAGCGGCAGAAGCAGCTGTTCGACAACCTGGCCAAGATGCCGTTCGCCGACATCAGCTTCGACCGCACCCGGCTGCCCGCGCGGCAGCTGGCGAAGTTCCTGCCGACGCAGCTGTTCGACCGGTACCACGCCGCCGTCCACGTCGAGGCCGTCACCATCCGGCACCGGGTCGAGGGCGTGGACAGCAAGACCGTCGCCACACCGTGGATGCCGGTCGTGGCCTGGACCAACGGCAAGTGGCTCATCGTCGGCGACGCCGCCGGCAAGGACATGCCGCTCGGCGCCAACGGCCAGCCGTGGGACTCGACCGGGCCGGTCGCCGTGCTGCGCAACGACCGCATCATCGCCGTGGTCTCCGCCGACGACGCCCAGCGCGGCCGCAACCTGCTTCAGATGGCCGAGACCAGCCTCAAGGAGGTCATCGAGGTCCGCCCGTCCGGCTGGGACGGCAAGGTCCTGTTCACCGCCGTGCAGGACAAGCGGATCTTCGACACGTACTTCGCCGAGTCGCAGGAGCGGGTCGCGCAGGTGGCGGCGATCGCCGTGCCGTTCTACAACCAGGTCGGCGACTGGGCGGGCTCGCCGGCGTACAGCTCCACCCGGGTCGTGTTCAACCCGACGCAGCTGACCGCCCAGACCGAGGAGCTCGCGCACGACCTCACGCACGAGTTCGCGCACGCCGCCATGGGGCCCGTGACGACCGCGCGGACGCCGCGGTGGGTGGTGGAGGGGTTCGCGGAGTACGTCGCCTACAAGAAGGACAAGGTGCCCGCGGCGGGCATCAGGCAGGCGCTCGGCAACCTCGTCATCTCGACCCTGCCGACCGACGACCAGTTCTACGCCGAGCCGCGCAACTACATCGCCAGCTGGCTCGCGAACCGCATGATCGCGGAGAAGTACGGCCAGGCGAAGCTGATCGCGTTCTACGAGGCGTTCCAGAACGTCTCGGAGGTCGAGTCGGCGGCCCGCGAGGTCCTGGGCGTCGGCGTCAGCACGCTCGAGCAGCAGTGGCGGGACTACGTAGCACAACAGCGCGGCTGAGAGGCCTTCCTCCCTGCCGCGCTGCCGTGTTCACGTCGTGATGCGGTCCGGTCAGACCGTGGCGGGCGGGAGACCGCCGTCGCCGTCGACGACCTGCTCCGGCGTGCCGTCCTCGTCGATGTCGCTCATCGTGATGTCGACCTTGCCGTCGCCGTTGGTGTCGAACTGGAACACGTCGGCCTTGCCGTCCCCGTCCGTGTCGATGGCCCAGAGGTCGGGCTTGCCGTCGTTGTTCGTGTCGCCGACGAGGAGCTCGATGCGCTGGTCGCCGCGCGTTTCGACGGTCTCGTTCTCGCTCATGCTGGGTCCTCTCACGTCAATCGAGGGGGTGTAGGGCTCGACGCCCCTTGGTTCGCTAGGCCGATGGTTCCTTTATGCCCGCGGCGACCAGAGCTTTAATCACCAGCGCCGACTCGTCGAAGCCCACCAGCAGGATCGCGGTCGCCTCGAAACTCTTGATCTGCCCCGCGATCGGCGCGAACAGCTTCGTCGCGTCGGCCTTCGGGTCGTAGTTGTCCTTCGCCTCGTACTTGAGGATCAGCATGTTGTTGGCCTTGATGCCGGCGGCCGTCAGGTCGTTGCGGACGCCTTCGGCGAGCCCGCTGCCGTACGTGTCGTCACGCGCGACGATCGCGACCTTGGTGTGCCCGTCCCGCATGATGATGTTGGCGATCGCCTTGGCCTGCAGCATGTCGGGCGGCGACGTGCGGAAGAACAGGCCCTTGTCGTCGAACTTCGTCAGCTCGTCCGACGTCGCCGACGGCGAGATCATCACCTTGCCGGCCTGCACGACCCGCGGGATGACGGCCTTGCTCACTCCCGACGCGCCCGCGCCGATGATCACGTGGACGCCGCTGTTGATGAACTTCTCGACCGCCGTCTTGGCGACGTCCGGGTTGGTGCCGTCGTCGCCCTCCTCGACCACGACGGGCTGGCCGAGCACGCCACCGGCCTCGTTGATCTCCTTGATCGCCAGCTTGGCCGCGGCGAACATCGGCGGCCCCTGGAACGCCAGCGCGCCGGTCTTCGGCAGCAGCAGGCCGAACTTCAGCGCCGGGCCTTTCCCGCCGCCCTTGTTGCCACCGCTCGCGGGCGGCGGCGCCGTCTTGTTCTCGTTCTTCTCGTCACCGGCGCCGACGAATTCGGTCTTCGCCTCGTCGATGGTGTTGTTACGGCCGAAGTTCAGCACGCCATACATTGCCGACGACGGCTCGCCCGCGTCGGTGAAACCACTGCGGCGCAGCGAGATTCCGCGGTACTTGAAATCCTTGCCGGACCTGGCGGCCGTCAGGCACGCGGCGACCGTGTCGCACACGTTGTCGCCGGTCGTGACCCCGATCAGCTGCTTGGCGATCGACGACGACTCGACCGACTTGCCGGCCTCCGCGGCCAGCGCCGCCACCACGACGGCGTCATAAGCCTCGCCCGCATAGTTGAAGTCGGCGAGACTGGAGTCAATGGATTTCACCCGCCGTTTGAAGTCCTCGCTCAGCGGGGTCAGCGGGGTCGTGCCCTTCATCCCGGCGAGCACCGCCGGCGAATCCTTCAGCGCCTCGCCGAATGAGTTCGCCATGTTGCCGTCGGATCCGTAGAAGCGGATATCGCTTTTCGGCTGGGCATCGCCGTCACTCTGCGCTGTGGAACCGCAGCCGGACGCGGTGAGCAACAGACCAATCGCGGTGATTGCTCCCACGATGGCTTTGGCCGACCGTGCGCGCATGAGTGTTTCTCCTCCCCAAAGGTGCCGTGCGCACCTTAGCGCGGTCTGGCCGAGGACTTAAGTGGGGAGGTGCCGGCCGGCCGCGTACCACCCGGTAACCTCTAGCGGCATGGAGGACACTGGCGTCACCCAGAGTGATGCGCTGACCGACGGCATGTCCATGCGGGGCACCCTCGCCGAGCGGATGGGCATCGCCCTGCTGGAGGCCACCCCGGAGCGGGTCGTCGCCACCATGCCCGTCGCCGGCAACACGCAGCCTTACGGTCTGTTGCACGGCGGCGCCTCGGTGGTCCTCGCCGAGACGCTCGGCTCGATCGGCGCCGCCCTGCACGCGGCCCGCCTCTTCAACGGCATCGCCGTCGGCATCGACGTCAACGCCACCCACCACAAGGCCGCCCGCGACGGCATCGTCACCGGCGTCGCGACCCCCCTCCGCCTCGGCGGGATGATCGCCTCCTACGAGATCGCCATCACCGACGAAAAAGGCGACCGCGTCTGCACCGCCCGGCTGACCTGCGCACTCCGCCGGTCATAGTCCGCCGTTCGGCGCCCGCGGCTTGACTGAGCCGCATACGGTGTCGGCGTGGATGAGGCCGGAGACGAGACCTACCAGGACGCTGCCATGGTCCTGGAGTCCGCCTTGGCGGGCGATGGCGCAGGTGTGGTCCACACCTTCGACACGGTCGTCGACCGGCGCGGGATGAGCGCCGCGTACGACGTCGCATGGCGCCTCGCCGGCGAGATGGTCGGCGAGAACTTCGCCCGCGGCCCCTGGCGCCTGGAGTTCCCCGACATCGACGACGCCAACTACGACAAGCGCTGGGTCGCCCGCTTCGTCAGCGCCTACGTCAACGAGGACATCCCCAGCGGCACCGCCCTCTTCACCGTCGCCCTGGTCGACGGCAAGCTCCCCGACTGCCTCATGACCCTCGCCGGCTCCGCCGTCGCTACCCTCCGCCGCCGCGGCGCCGCGTAGGGCAATTTCGCACTTGCATATTTGCAGTGGATGCATGATAGTTGTGCGTACGTCGTTACCGAGCGTCGCAGCGCCCGAACCCCTGACTGTGCGTCGACTGAGGGGTCCGCGCGGTCGGGTGAACGGGCGGGCGCTCGCCTAGCCAACTGGCCTTGGCGACCCCGGGCGCCCGCCCCCTTTTCTCGATTCCTCTCGAGGGGGCCGCGCCCATGCCACACGACTCCGTCCCACCCCCAGACACCACCCGTCTCGGGACCTCCAACGTCCCCGCAACCGCCCCGCATGCCGATGCCGGCCGTCTCGGGACCCTGCGCCTTCCCGCAGACGCCGTCCGTCTTGGAACTTCTGGCGCGCCCACCGAGGCCGACCGTCCAGAGAATTCCGGCCATCCAGCCCACACCTCAGTTCCTGCCCAAATCTCCGTTCCTGCCCACACCTCCGAACGGACCGCTCTCGGCTGCGTCGCTCCACACTCAGCTCTCGACACGCGCCTGGGCGTGGGCCTTCCCCTGGGCACGGAGCCACCTCCCGCCTACGGCCACCCCGCCGAGCCCCGCCCGGAAGCCCAGCCAACGTCTCGGCCCGGATCACGACCGCGGGCCGAGCTCGGCGTGCCGCTGCTCGCCCTCGCCTCCGGCAGCGACCTGGCCAACGCCGAACGGCTGCTTCTCCTTCACATGCCCCGCGAGGTGACCCGAGCCTTCTGCCTCGCCTGCCGCGCCTCCTGGCCGTGCCAAGAGGTGCGGTACGCCAGAGCCCTCACCGCCGGCCAAGCGGTCTGGGGAGACCTCCTCACATGACCACCCCTGACCGCGCCGCTTCTGACCGCGCCGCCGCCCGTCGCGCCGGCCTTCGACGCGTGCACCCTGACTGCATCACCCCTGACCGAAACACTCCTGACCGTGTCGCGCATGACCGTGTCGCGCATGACCGTGTCGCGCATGATCGCGTCGCATCCGGCAGCGCGCCGGGCGATCGGACCACGCTTGATCACGCTGGACCTGATCGCACGAGCATCGCCGCCGGACCCGACCGTGGCGGTGCTGAAGGCATGGGCACGGTGCACTACTCCCAGGCCGCCGCCGACCGGATCACCAACGCGAACCGCGCCATCGCCGTGCACGTCGAGTCAGCCACCAGCACCCGGTGTGGCACCTGCGACCAGCCGATGCCGTGCGCCCGCCGTCTCGCTGCCGAAGGCACGCTCCGCGCCTACCGCCGCCTGCCTCAGCGCCTCCCGGGTGTCACCCTCCGCTCCGCCGGTGCCATGCCCGGCCCCCAGCCCGCACCGCCGCCCGGCTCGGGGCCGTTGCTCAGGCCTGAATTGCCGCCCGGCTCGGGGGCGTCGCACCGCCCGGGATCGCCGCACCGCCCGCCGGCCGGTGCGGACCCCGGTCGCCGGCCGCTCGACGAGGCGTTCGGCTGGCTCACCACGCGAGGGCGCGGAACACAGACCAGAGCGCCACTCAGCCGGCCACACTCGCCCGCCGGTCCGCCTGCCGCGCCCGCCAGTCCCCCTCGCCCGGTCAGCCCGCCTGCTGCGCCGGCCAGCCCGCCTCCTGTGCCTCCCGCGACGGCGGAGCCGCTGAGGCAGGCGCAGGAGGCGTGGGACCCTCCGTTGCTGGATCTTTCGTGGACGGCGGGGGAGCAGGTCGCGTCGCACCGAGCATCTGCAGCCGCTGCCGGATCGCGCCATCGGTCCGTCCCAGCTCAACGGTCAGGGTCTTGATGCTGGCGCCCTCGTGGAACCGTCGCACCAGCAGGTCGAGATCCGCCGGCTCCCACGGCTGACCGGACTTCGGCGCCGCGGGCCGGAGATCCAGCGGCCCCGGATTCTGCGGCAGCAGCCACCCGTCCTCGGGCGGAGGCCCCGGCGGCGAGCCACCGCCCCGGAACCCGGCGAGCGCCGACGCCAGCAACTGCCCGACGTCGCTCGCGTCACGGGCCGGCAGCTCGCCGACCAGCTCCGTCACCACATAGCCGGAGTCCCACCCCACCAGCCGCAGCCCGACGAAGCCAGAACCGTCGTCGAACGCCGTCACGTCATAGCTGCGATGGTCGATCATCAACCGGCGCCGGACGTCGGTGCCGCGGGTCGGAAGGCCGTCGAAGTCCCAGTCGAAGTGCGTCATGCCCGCACGCTACGACCAGGGTCCGACACTTTCAGGGCGTCGTAGCCGAGCCGTCACGACCAGTGACGTCAGCAAGCATCGCTTATGAGGCCAGCGACAGCGCGTCGAGTTCGAAGACGAAGGGCCGGGTCGTGGCGAGCCTCTCACCAGGCCCGGCGACCTGGTCCTCGACGTAGTGTGAGCCGTCGAGGCGGTTGAGACGCAGCACCACCGACTCGGGTGGCTCCTGCTCGACGAGCAGATACCAAGCGATCCCTGCGGCCGCATACAGGTGCATCTTCATGACTCGGTCCGCCGCCGCGTCGCCTGACGAGACGATCTCGCCGATGAGCGGCACGCGTCCGGCGTCGATGACGACGAAATCACTGTCGAGGTCGACCACGGCGAGGTCGGGGACCACGAGGCGATCGGTGTGCAGCCTGACGTTCACTGCTTCGTACACGGCCAGACCTGCGGTCGACGCGGCGGGATCGAGCGCGTTCGCCAGGCGGCGAGAGAGTCGCTGGTGGCGTGAGTTGGGAGCCGGGCCCACGAGCAAGCTCCCATCGATGAGCTCGATCCGATCCGGAGTCTCGCCCAACGCAAGGTAGTCGTCCTCGTTCCAGGGGCCGGCATGTCCGCTCGTTGCCACGCTCATGCTCCCGGACCACCTCCTGGAGTTCCCGTCCAGCGACGGGGGATGACGTGCAGTCTTGCATGCAGCGGGCGGTGCCGCGGGCTAGGGAAACACCATGTGGCCGAATGGCCACATGAGCAACCGGGCCGTCTCGGCGAATCCGAGAGAAATACAAAGACCCCGACCTGCGTTTCCGCTGGTCGGGGTCTTGAAAGCCCGGCGAAGAGCTTTGTGGGCAGGGGCGGGGTCGAACCGCCGACCTTCCGCTTTTCAGGTGTCGGCGGCTCTGCGTGGAAGACTCGAACGCCGAGCCAACGCGTGTCGCGCCATCTCCAGCAACCCGGACATGTTCGCCGCCGTTGCTACACGCGTTGCTATGCGACTCTGCGATCAGGCAATGGCGGTGATGTCTCCGTCGTCGAAGTAGATGGCCTGGTGAAGGCGACCACCCAGAGCAACGGCGTAGCGGGCGAGAACCTCTTGACCCGAGACCTTGCCTTGCTCAATCTGGGAGACTCGGCCTTTGGTGACTCCCATGCGGTCGGCGACCTGCTGCTGAGTAAGGCCACGACCGCGGCGCGCTTCGGCGAGGCGGTGGCCGGTTACCTCGGCCAGCAACTCCTGCTTTCCGGCCGCGACAGCTTCCTCGCCGCCCGCCTGATCCACGAGTTCGCCTCGGATGTCGCTCCAGCGCACGTAGCTGCTCATCGCTGGCCCCCCTCTTCCTGTGCCCGTTCTTTCAAGTAGACCTCGTAACGCTGCTCCGCAAGCGGTATCGCCTCTCGATACCAGACTTCCCATTGCCCTGCCTTGTCGCCGGCGACGAGCAGGATGCTGGATCGCCAAGGATCGAAGACGAAGAGGATCCGCATGGTGCCCGGTCGTAGCTCTTTGAGGTTCGCCAGCGAAGAGTGAGTGATGGTGTCGACGAGAGGCCGACCGAGGCCCGGTCCGCTTTCGCCGAGTGCGTCGATCGCCTGGACAACCCGCGCTTTGGCTGCCGGTTCCAGAGAGAAGATCCAGGTGCGGACCTCGTTGACGACGTAGATACCCCACTCCGGTGTGGCCACGGAGGCAGTATAGCGAAAACTATACCGACCAGCGTCCCGGCGACCGTGGTGGTTGCCACCTCAGCTGCTTGAATCGTCAGGCGGGGGGAGATGGGCAACCAGCAAGGCGGCCGCCTGCTCGGGGCTTGTCGTCTCCCCGAGCAGCACGGCATAGCCCGACGCATAGACCTGATAGGTCTCGAGTCCACAGACGAGGAACGGCAATTGGTCGCTGTCCGGACTCCAAGGGGGGCCGTCGGAGAGGAACTTCAGCGTGCCATGTGTCGGAAACGGGTAGAGCGCACGCAGCCGCGGCTGGGCAGATGCCGCCCGAATGATCAACTCATCGCCTTGCCTGGTGCCTGGCGTCCGTTCGAGCAGATACCGCCACGCGGTCTCGATGTCAGGCGCCTCAGTCGCCAGCCGATCCTGCTGCGTGTGGACGTCGGCTGCAAGCGCCTGTCGACCGTCCGCTGTCACGATAGCCGCTGTTGCTACATTTTGATCTTCGTGGTCGATCCCGGCATACAAAGACCCCGACCTGCGTTTCCGCTGGTCGGGGTCTTGAAAGCCCGGCGAAGAGCTTTGTGGGCAGGGGCGGGGTCGAACCGCCGACCTTC